>JAWCOP010000072.1:0-4934 GCA_038847005.1 Bathyarchaeia archaeon
GAACTTCGACGATGCGAAGGCCTTGGCGGAGGACATAGTCAATAGGCGCGGGCTGGGCGATTTGCTGGCGAAGGGCGTCAAGGGCGCGGCCGAGGCGATCGGGAAGGGGAGCGAGAGATGGGCCATGCATGTGAAGGGGCTCGAGATCTCCGCCTATGATTGCCATTCGATGCCCGGGATGGCCTTGGCTTATGGTACATCGCCCATAGGGGCCCATCATAAGGACGCTTGGGTCATATCGTGGGAGGCGGCCTCGGGCCTAAGAGGCTACGAGGAGAGGAAGGTCGATAAGGTTATAGAGCTCCAGCGCCTCAGGGGAGGCTTGTTCGAATGCCTGACGACCTGCAGGCTACCCTGGGTCGAGGTGGGCTTCGATCTGGCGTGGTATCCGAAGTTCCTAGAGGCGGCCACGGGCGTCAGGATGGGGTTCGAAGAGCTCCACAGGATCGCGGATAGGGTCTATGCGCTCATCAGGGCCTTCTGGGCGAGGGAGTACGGGGAGCGCTGGGGCCCCCACATGGATACGCCGCCGGCCAGATGGTTCGAGGAGGCGCCGAGCAAGGGCCCATCCAAGGGCGCGAGGCTGGATCGGATGGAATACGCCAAGATGCTCCAGAGCTATTACTCCAAGCGCGGATGGAACGAGCGGGGGATCCCGAGGGCTGAAACCTTGGAGGGGCTCGGCTTAGGGGATGTGGCGAAAGCCTTGGAGGGGATCGGCGCCTTATAGGGATCGCCATTTTTTAAATTTAAAAAAGGAGGGGTTTCCCGAATCGATCGAGCCTTTAGGCGGCATAGGGACTCGTTTGGGGCAGTGGTATAACGGCGGGCTTGTAAGCGAATTTATCTGGCCATACGACGACCAGTTTGCCGCCGGGATACCATTGCTCCACTACAGGGAACGTCTTGACGTTCTGGTTAACGTGTAGCTGGGGTTTGGCGGCCCTTATTATCTTCCCTATGTCCGTATCCTCGGGCTTCTCCGGCGTCGAGAACTTCACTCCCCATCCGAGTATGGTGCCGCCCTCGGGGATGTTCGTTTCATACGCGGCCTTCCTCACGTTCTCGGGGTTCACCTCGCCGTACTTCTCGATGGTTCTCGGTAGGACATCCGTCATGAGGACCCAAGTGTGGCCGAAGGCTATCATCGATTCAACCAAGGGGTCCTTCCCGAACTTCTTCTGCCAACGCTCTATGTATTCCTTCAACACCTTCCCGACTTCCGGCAGGAGGCCTTCAGGGTTTATCCAGCAGGTCGCAGGGCCAACGTTGAAGATATACGTTATATCCTCGCCCAAGGTCTTATAGGTGGCCGGGTCCGCATAGCCAGCGCTATGGCCTATGAAGACCTTGACCTTGAGCCCAAGCTCCTTGGCCTGCCTGAGCAACAGGGCCACGTCGGTGAAGTAGCCCGTTGCCATGATAACGTGTGGCTTCGCGGCAATCAGCTTCAATACGAGGTAGGATAGATCGGTGGCCTTCGTCGAATATCCCTCCTTCAGAACTATATTCAAGCCCTCCCGCTTGCACATGAACTCATTTCCATCGGCGACGCTGACCCCGTAGGGCCCATCCTCGTGGATTATCGCCACCTGGATCTCGCTGGGCTTCATGCCCAAGATCGGCGCGACCTTTTCGACCACGAACTTGGCCGATATATAGCCGTAATCGGATCCTATTATCTCAGGCCTGAAGAGGTACTTGTAACCCCTCAGGGTGGCCTGCTCAGTGATCGCCCCGACCTCCCAATAGATCGTCTTGTATTTCTCAGCGACCTCGCTGGCCGATAGCAAGAGAGCGCTCGAATAGGTCCCAACTATTATCGGGACCTTCTCGATCGTGCAAAGCCTCTCCGCCTCCGATGCGGCCACCTTTGGATCGCTCTTGGCATCGGCCACTATGTATGTGACCTTATAGCCCTTTATCCCGCCCCTCTCGTTTACCATATCTATGGCCATCTTGCTGGCCTCGCATTCCTCCGTCCCCAGTGTGGATAGGGGGCCGGATAATGGATAGAGCAGGCCGATCCTGATCTCCTTGACCTCCGGGGCCTTGGGGATCGAATAGTAATATCCAACAGCCCCCATGATGGCGACGATGATTATCAAAAGGATTGCCGCTTGAACCTTGGTAATCCCTCTCTTGGATGCGCCAAGCATTCGAAAACCACCTTCCGATATTTTCAAGTTTGATTGACCCCGTTCCACATTTAAGCTTTACGAGCCGCTCGCATCGACCCCGGGCTCCCATTAATCGGACTTCGATAGGGCCGCCGCTGAATTGGTCGCGATTGAGCTAATTATGCTGAGCTTATTCGGATCGACGTTTACGGCCTTATCATCGGGCGTGTGATAGAAGGGATCGTCCATCCACCTCAGCAACGAGGCTTCGATGCCGGCCATTAAAAATGGCACGTGATCCGATAAACCCACCTCATCCAAGCGCTCGAGGGCCACGCCTAATCCCCTCGCGATCTTGATTATCTCTGAGTCCAATCGCCCGGGGGTTCGGGCCACCTTCCCCCTATGATACCCCTCTCGGTAAAGGGCCTTTAGGGCGGGCCCACCGCCCGTTTTGAGGCCGACCCCTACCATATCGATCGCTATGGCGCATTTTATGGCCCCGGGCTCGATATTGCACGAATCCACATAGTGCCTAGAGCCTAGGCAATATGGATGGGGCTCCTCGGCATCGAAGGCAACGAACTCCACGTTCCCCCTATACCCCGCCTCGGCCAGCGCCCTAGCGGATTCCAAGACGCAGGCCACCCCGGACCCGTTGTCGTTGGCGCCCGGCGATCCGATAACCGTGTCATAATGAGCGCATACCACGACCCTGCCGCGCTCCTCCCTTGGGGCGAGGAATGCCCGGACGTTTTGGGAATTTTTAGATTCGATCTCCTTGGCCGAAACGGAGATGGCGATGCAGCATCTACCGCGGGAGGTCAACCTCCCCAAAAGCCGGAACGCGTCCTCGGAGGATATGAAGACCGAGGGGGGATGTCCCTCGCCGGGCTCCAAGGAGAAGTTCTTCGGGCCCCCCGATCTGGCGTGGATCATCACCCCGGCCGCGCCCGCCCCCCAGCAGGCCCGGACCAGCCTCGGGATCGCTACGAATGGGTTCCCCCGCGGCTCCTCCGCCAATACGATCCTCCCGCCCAGATCCATCCTCGAAAGCTCGGACGTCGAGCAAGTCCCAAGATAGACCAGATCGCCCCTCGAGCCCCTCGCGCCAGTCGTCCCGGAGAACATCAGCGGGATCGCATAGAGTCTCGTGGGCTTGGGGCCAAGGACCTCCACATGGGATCGCCCATGGGCGAAGACCAAGGGCCTGAGCGGTTCCGTTTGAACCTCGAGGCCACATCGCTCGAGCTCCTCGCGGATGTATTTAGCGGCGTCGAGGGCACGCCTTGATCCGGATGGCCTGGGCCCTATGGCCTCAGCCAAATATTCCACATGCCTATAAGCCCTAGCGCCCGATGTCTCGATCTTACCCAATCCCGATATGGAATCGTCCCCATACGGATTTTAGCCTTGCCATTGGGGCCGGGCGCATCGCCACGTTTAAATTGCCTCGAGTCCGCTATCAGGCCCCGTTGGTGCCCATCAATGGTTTCGTACGATATACCCGTCATAGCCGGCGATGGAATAGGCCCGGAGGTCATCCGAGAGGGCAAAAAGGTTCTCGACGCCGTCTCGGAGGCGATGGGCTTCGAGCTGAACTGGATCGATATGCCCTATGGGGCGGATCATTACCTAGCCACGGGGGAACTCCTATCGGAGGATTCCCTGAAGGCCCTATCGGCCCACAAGGCCATTTACATGGGAGCCGTGGGAGATCCCAGATGCCCCCCCGGGCTCCTGGAGAAGGGCATCCTCTTGGCCATCCGCTTCTACTTCGACGAATACATCAACCTAAGGCCAGTGAAGCTATACGAGGGCGTCCCGACGCCCCTCAAGGATAAGGGCCCGAGGGATATCAACTTCGACGTCGTCAGGGAGAACACGGAAGATGCCTACGTTGGCCTTGGGTCCAGGGTCCTCAGGGGCAGGAGCCGGATCGAACATGAGCTCAGGCGAGAGCTTTACAAGGTGAAGTTTGGCCTCGACATCGATTCGGACCACGACGAGATAGCCTATCAGCTCATGGTCATAAGCAGGGCCGGGGCCGAGAGGGTCATAAGGTACGCGTTCGAGCGCTGCAAGCACTTGGGCCGCTCGAAGGTGACGAGCGTCGATAAGGCCAACGTCCTGACAGAGGCATACGGCCTTTGGAGGGACGCCTTCGAGAGGGTTAGGGCCGACTATCCGAGCATCAATGTGGAATACGCCTACGTCGACGCCATAACCATGTGGTTCGTAAAGAACCCGGAGTGGTTCCAAGTGGTTGTCGCGCCGAACATGTTCGGGGATATAATAACCGACCTCGGGGCCATGATCCAGGGCGGGCTCGGGGTTGCTGCGGGTGCCAACATAAACCCAAGCGGGACTTCTATGTTCGAACCGATCCACGGCTCGGCGCCGAAGTATAAGGGCTTGGGCAGGGCCAACCCGATAGCCACCATATTGGCAGGCGGCCTGATGCTGGAGTTCTTGGGCGAAGCGAAGGCCGCCGAAGTAGTCGAAGAGGCCGTTAGGGCCGTGTTAAGGGAGGGCGAGGTCAGGACGCCGGACCTCGGGGGCTCCTCCTCCACGAGCCAAATGGGAGATGCGATCGCCTCGAGAGCGAAGGAGGCGGCCGCTAGCCGATAGGATGCGATCGCTCCTATCCATGGCTCAGTCCTCCTGATAGCTTCCCTTCTCTATTTGGTCGTCATGCGGAATGCAGAGGCCAGAAACCGAAACCCCTCTCAACTCTAGGCCTGATGCCCGCCGCGGAGATAAACATAAACAATCCTCTTTGGCATATTCTACTTGTAAATGGAGGGCCCATAT
>JAWCOP010000073.1:0-4872 GCA_038847005.1 Bathyarchaeia archaeon
CATGAGCCCCTCGGCCCATCTTATCGAATCCCTTCCCGAGGCCGCTAGGGAAGGATCCCTCACCTTATATCCGGGCATCTCGGCTCCGGGTCGAAGCCCCCCTCTTTAATAAAAAATCTTGTTGCGCTTGCCCCATGCGGGTTGAGCTAGCACCCTAACGAATCGGCTGGACCCCCTGGCCTTGGCGCCCTATATTGTGATCGGGCCTCGGCTAGCGAGCTCCTTCGCCATGATGAACCAGCGGCATTCCATCGCATCGGCTACAGGAAGATTCCAAATCAGGAAAAAAGAACGCCCGATCCCTCCGCCTTTTGACAAGTTCTTTTGTTAAACTTTAAAGAGTTTTTGAGATCCACCAAAAGGCCCGGTGAAAATCGTTCAAAGAACAAGGCCATATGTGGTAGGAGGAAATGCCCTACAAAATAATCAGGGAATGGGATGAGGGCCAGAAGGGGCCCCTGCTCACGAGGATAGGCGGTATATTCGCAAGGCAGAGCCCAACGAAGGAGAAGATAGCCCTCTCGATCCATAGGCTGAAGATCCAGAGCAATAGGTTGGAGAGCTCCGCGATCAGGCTCATGCAGCGCGATAAGGAGTTCTTCGCCAAGGTCGTACAGGCCCAGATGCAGAAGGACTTCGCTAGGGCCACGATGTACGCCAACGAATGCGCCGAGATAAGGAAGATGGCGAAGGTGGTCCTCAGCAGCCAGCTCGCGCTCGAGAGGGTCCTAGTCCGATTGGAAACGATCCAAGAGTTCGGTGAGGTGGCTGCGCTCATGAGGCCCGTATCCGAGGTGGTCCACTCCATAAGGGGGCAGATAGCCGGCATCATGCCCGAGGTTTCATTCGAGCTCAGCAGCATAGGGGAGGTATTGGACGAGATCGTCATGGAGGCGGGCGAGGCGAGCGGCTTCGAGCAAGGCATGACCCCGAGTCCAGAGGCGGAGGTCATATTGAAGGAGGCGGCCGCCATAGCCGAGCAGAGGATGAAGGAGAAGTTCCCGGAGTTGCCCGGGGCTAGGCCCCCGGTCGGCGAGGGGCGGGAGAGATACGACCTGAAATGAGGTGAGGATCCCCATGGCATCGAGATTGGAGATAATGAAGCGATACCTCGGGAAGCCCATAACGGATCCGTTCGGGAACATAGTTGGGAAGGTAGTGGGCCTCTCCTTCGATTCCAAGAACGAGGTCAAGGGGGTAGCGATAGAGGGCGGCGATGGGGATTTGATGAGGTGCCCCATGGAGAGGATAGTCGTCAACGAGAACTCCATTCACTTGGAGCAGCCTTGGAGGATCGAGGCCAATGAGCTGGATAGGCTATACGATGTCGTCGCCAATAGGATCCAAGCGCTGGAGGAGCTCTATAGCTCTGGGGAGATCGAGGAGGAGATCTACGCGGAGCTCCACAAATCCCATAAATCCACCCTAGAGGAACTGGAGGAGCGCAGGAGATCCTTGATCGAGGGGTTGAGGGCTAGGATCTCGGAGAAGGTCGAGGAGATAAAGGAACTTCAAATGTTCTTGGCGAACAATAAGATCCTCCGCGCCTCCGGGGAGGTGGACGAGTACTCCTATAGGATCTCGAACGACGCCATAAGAAGGGGATTGCAAAGATCGATATCCGAGAAGAAGGAGATGGAGGAGCTGCTCGATAGGCTGGAGCGCCCATTCGAGCCGGAGAAGGAGGAGGATCGGGAGGAGGTCTTCGTCAGGATCAGGGAAGGCCCCATATAAGCCCGCTGAAGGAGGTATCCCCCATCCCGCTAATAGATTCCCTGAGAAGGCTCGGGCGCAGGCTGCGCCCAATACCGTTCCGCGAGAGGATCGCCAATACGCTCTATAAGCTGAGCGTCCAAAGGGATCGATTGGATCAGATGGCCGCCAAGCTCCAGCAAAGGGATCAGGAGATGTTCCAGAGATGCATAGGAGCCCAGATCTCCAAGGACTTCGCTAGGGCCACGATGTACGCCAACGAATGCGCCGAGATAAGGAAGATGGCGAAGGTGGTCCTCAGCAGCCAGCTCGCGCTCGAGAGGGTCATGTTGCGATTGCAAACGGTTGAGGAGTTCGGGGACATTTACCTCCAGATAGCCCCGATAATGGAGGTGGTTAAGGAGACGAGGGGCAGGATATCTGGCGTTATACCGGAGGTCGCTAGGGAGCTGGATGAGATAAACAAGATGCTCTACGATATGACCTTGGAGGTGGGGGAGGCGCATTCGAGGGAGATAGCGTTGGGCCCATCCAGCGAGGAGGCGAGGAAGGTCTTGGAGGAGTCCAGCGCGATAGCGGAGCAGAGGATCGAGGAGAGGTTCCCGGATCCATTGGGAGCCCCCCTCGGCTTGAGGGAGGCGGAGGCGATAGGCGGCGAGCCCGCCGAATCCGAAACGGCCTTGGAATCCAAGGTTTTGGAATACATAAGGTCCCAAGGGGGGGCCCTCAACTTCAGCCCGAGGCGCTGCGCCCTGAAGCTCAACGCCTCCGTGGAGGAGGTGAATAGGGCCCTCGAGAACTTGGTGAGGAAGGGGAAGGTGGTCCTGGGGGATTAGCGCCTTGGAGGGGAAGCTCTTCTCTGTTTCGGAGGAGCTCGAGGAGCTGGCGGTGAGGTACGCGAGGGAGGCCATCTCGATGGACCGGAGGGGGGCGCGGGAGGATGCGATCCTGAACTACGAAAGGGCCGTGGAGATACTCCAGAGGCTCTACGACCTATATCCGGATTCCCCCCAAAGCAGGATATACCTCCAAAGGATAAAGGCCTACAGGGATAGGATATCGGACCTCCAGGGCAGGGGGGACTCGCGCACCATCGATGCCGCCCAAAGGGCGAGGGACTTCGAGGTCAACGTCCTCCCGGAGAGGCCCAGCGTTAGGTGGAGCGATATCGCGGGCCTCGAGGAGGCCAAGCGGGCGATAGAGGAGGCGATAGTATTCCCGGCCAAGAGGCCGGACCTCTTCCCCTTGGGTTGGCCGAGGGGAATACTCCTCTTCGGCCCTCCGGGTTGCGGGAAGACTCTGCTGGCGGCCGCCATGGCGAACGAGATCGATGCCCACTTCATTTGCGAGGATGCCGCCACCCTCATGTCGAAATGGCTCGGGGAATCTGAGAAGAACGTCGCGAAGCTCTTCGAGAGGGCCAGGGGCCTCTCCAATTCGGGCCGCCCCGTGATAATATTCATCGATGAGATAGACTCGATCGCGGGCGTTAGGTTGGACGAGGTTGGGGGGGAGGTTAGGATGAGGAACCAGTTCCTGAAGGAGATGGATGGCGTGCTCGATAAGAACAAGAACCATCACATCTACGTGGTCGGGGCCACCAATAAGCCATGGGATCTGGATGAGCCGTTCATAAGGAGGTTCCAGAAGAGGATCTACGTGCCCATCCCCGATCGCGAGGCCCGCCTCGGGATCCTGAGGATATTGACGAAGGATCTGAGATTGGATCCGGGCGTGGACCTCCAAGGGCTCGCGGATCTATTGGATGGATATTCGGGCAGCGACATAAAGGACCTCATCCAAACCGCCCATATGAAGGTCGTCAGGGAGTTCTTCGAGCTCGGGGGGAACGCCCCGAGGCCTATAAGCATGGCGGACATATGCGAGGCCATGAAGAGGAGGAAGCCGAGCGTCCCGAAGGACTCCATCAGGTTGTACGAGAAGTGGTCGGAAAGGTTCTCGGCCCTGTGAGGTGTTGAGAGCGTGAATTTGGATCATATAGATTTGAGGATATTGGCGGAGTTGACCGAGAACGCCAAGACCACGTTCGCGGAGTTGGGGAGGAAGCTGGGGATCCACCCAAACGTCGTGGCCTATAGGGTTAACCGGATGCAGAGGGGAGGGATCATAAAGGGATACGCTACCATATTGGATTTGGAGAAGATGGGGATCGGCGAGCAAATGCTCGTTGGGATAAACTTCCCGGCGAACTCGGATAGGGAGGAGATAATAAATAGGATGGGATCCATCCCGGAGATCGTTGAGATCGTGAGCTCCTTCGGATCCCCCGAGGGCTTGATCCTTTTGGTCGGGAGGAACAAATCCGATATCGAGAGGGCGCTATCCAAGATCAAGGGCATGAACATATCGATCGATTACGCGGCCCCGATAATAGGGATCCATAGGGATGGCATGATGGGAAAATTCCTCAATCAATTGGCGAGCGAGCTCGAACCCCCCTCGAGGCTGAGGATCGAGCCCAATCCCAAGGACTACCCCGAGCTCCGGGGATTGAAGATTTTGGAGAGCATATCGAAATAGGGAGGGTTTAGGATGTTCCGCGAGAGGAAATCCATATTCGGAAGGCTGAAGGAGGCCATTAGCCCAACCCCGATGAGGAGGAGGTTGACGCTATCGATCCACAGGTTGAACGTCCAAGTGAAGCGCTTGGAGGGGACCCTGCGCAGGATGGAGGGGAAGGATAGGGAGCTCCGCAATAAATGCGTGCAGGCCCAGATGCAGAAGGACTTCGCTAGGGCCACGATGTACGCCAACGAATGCGCCGAGATAAGGAAGATAGCCAAGATATTGCTGACCAGCCAGATAGCGTTGGAGAGGACATCCATGAGGCTGGAGACCATCCAAGAGTTCGGGGACTTCCTTTACCATATGACCCCGGTCATTAGCGTGGTTGGTATAATGAGGGACCAGCTCGAGGGGATCGTCCCGGAGATATCGCGGGAGCTGGCGTGGGTCAACGAATCCTTGGAGGAGATAGTTCTGGAGGCCGGGGGGGTCCTCGAGGGCACGGCCCCCTCCGAGGAGCCGACGGAGGATGCGAGGAAGATATTGGAGGAGGCGGCATTGCTCGCGGATCAAAAGCTGAGGGAGAAGTTCCCGGAATTGCCCTCGCTGGGATCGGGCGAGGGCGCCAAGGGC
>JAWCOP010000074.1:0-4893 GCA_038847005.1 Bathyarchaeia archaeon
ATATACCCCACGGGGAACCATCCAACGGGCGCCTTGGATAAGCGATCGAGGGCCCTCTTCGATCTGATAGTCAAGAGGTTCCTCGCGACCTTCGGGAAGCCCGCCCTGAGGAGGCTCGAGAGGGCCACCTTGGCGTGCGGTGGGCATAAGTTCCGCGTTAGCGGGGTCAAATACCTTAGCAGGGGGTGGATCGAGCTATATTCGCCATACGCGGATTTGGGGGAGAGCCCCCTCCCACCGATCCGCGAGGGGCAGGAGGTCCTCTTCGGGGAGGTCGAAGCGATCCTCCGATTCACCAAGCCCAAGCCCCGCTTCAACCCGAGCAGCCTGCTCAGGGCAATGGAGGATGAGGGCATAGGGACGAAGGCGACCAGGGCGGATATAATCGATATCCTATTCCGGAGGGGCTATATGAGCGGCAACAGGATCGAAGCCACCCCGCTCGGGATGAAGGTTGTTGAAACGCTTTCGAAATATTGCCCGAGGATCCTCGACGCCAAATTCACAAAGGAGTTGGAGGCATCCATGGAGGCTATAGCGAGGGGGGAGGCGGGGAGGGAGGAGGTGCTCGCAACCGCGATAGGATTCCTTAAGCCCATACTCTCGGATTTGAGGTCGAAGGAGGGGGAGATAGGGGAGGAATTGTCGAGGGCGATATTTGAGGCGAGGTCGAGGCTCTCGAGGCTGAGCGCCCCCTGCCCCCGTTGCGGATCCCCCCTCTCGATCCTCAGGAACAAGCGGACCGGGAAGAGGTTCATAGGATGCTCGGGCGCTTGGGCCAAAGGATGCAAATTCGCGCTCCCATTGCCGCGGCGCGGCAAGCTATCGCCTCTGAATAAGGTGTGCGAGGATTGCGGCTTTCAATTGATCCAAGTGAGGCCCATGGGGAGGGGGCCCTTCGTCATATGCCCCAAATGCTTCGCCGAAGGGAGGGGATCTGGGCCATGAATGGGCATGGCTCCCAAATGGCAAAACCGAAATTCACCAATCGGCCCAAATCCGGACCCTCGATGCCTCGGCCAAGCGGGCTCGGCGAACGGATCCCGAGCCTTGGGTCCGGATCCCCAAAGATTTTTATTTGAAGCGCCGATCTTTTACCGCGGGGAGATGAACTACCCGCTCAGCTGGCTCACTACGCCCCAACAGGTCGTGCTGATATCGCTCTCCATAGTCACCACGCTGTTGGGCGTATATGGCCTGAATTGGTTGGCCCTGACCGCCATCTCCCTGAGGAGGCATTCCTCCAGGAGGCCCAGGCCCAAGGAGCCGAAGGATTGGCCCAAGGTTTCGATACACATACCCCTCTATAACGAAAGGAGGGTCGCGTCGAGGATCTTGGACGCTTGCTTGGCCTTGGATTATCCGAGGGATAGGCTGGAGATATTGGTCGTCGACGACTCGAACGATGGGACATCGGATATCGTCGATGGTTATAAATCCAAATTCCCGGATCTCGTCAAGGTCCTCAGGCGGCCCGATCGAAGCGGCTACAAAGCCGGGGCCCTCCAATTGGCTTTGAGGAACTCCTCCGGGGATTTCATAGCCATATTCGATGCCGATTACGTGCCCCCGAGGGATTTCCTCAAGATAACGATCCCCCACTTTTATGAGGATGATCGCATAGCCTTCGTCCAAACCCGGTTGGGATATTTGAACAAGTTCTCATCTTGGTTAACGCTCGGCGCCTCGCTGGCGATGGATGCCCACGACCTAATAGACCAGATGGCCAGGTACAAGGCCAACCTCTTCCCGCACTTCAGCGGGACCGGCGGGGTCTTCAGGAGGGCGGCGATCGAATCGGTCGGCGGCTGGTCCCCCGATACCTTGGCCGAGGACCTCGACCTCTCCATGAGGCTGTTGCTGGGGGGATGGAAGTATAGGTACCTGCCCGAGGTCATATGCCCCGGCGAGCTCCCCCCGACCTTCTCCGCCTTCAAGAGGCAACAATATAGATGGGCGAAGGGATTCACCGAATGCCTGAAGAAGTATTGGTGGAGGATAATCTTCGGGAGGGGCCTATCGCTCCCAAAGAAGCTGGCCGTCCTCCTTCAACTGAGCGCCTATATGGTCTTCCCCCTCTCGGCCATTGGGATGCTGCTCACGATCCCCTACTACCTGGTCTTCCCGATGAATTTCTTCTTCGTCAATTATTGGAGGCTATCCATCACGCCCTTAATGGTGGCCTCCACTGCCGCCGTCTACCTATCCCCCATGGTCGTATATGGCACGGCGATCTCAAAGCTACATGAGAGGTGGATGGACGGCCTCAGGAGGTTGGCCTGCCTCGGCGCTTTGGCGTGCGGCATAATCTTCAGCAATTCTAAGGGCGTCCTCGAGGCCCTATTGGGCTTGAGGTCCCCGTTCCTCAGGACCCCGAAATACGGCCAGATCGATCCCCGCTCCCTCGAGCAATCCCTATTTGAAATGATCCCTTTTGGCTAGAAACATCAACGCCGCTATGATCGAAATGGCCGCCAAGCCGAGCAAGGAAACATGGAAGGCCATCGTCGCCACATCGGGGGCGAGGCCGCTTAGGGCGATCGAGTAATAAAGCGCCGCTATTGCCAAGGCGAGCGTCAGGGGCGCCGCCAAGAGTGAGGCCCAGAGCCCCCAGCGCCATGCCCTCAGCCCCCCCATTGCGGCCGCTATGGAGAGGGCCGAGATGGCGTATAGGTGGAACATCGTCCGATCGAGGAACATGGCCATCGCGATCAAATACGCGGCCGCGATCAGATGAAGGGCCGAGGAGGCCAAAAGGATCCTCCCCGGCCTTCCGCCCTTATCCTCCCCTAGGGCCATGCGAATCCACCTTTCGGGGCTCAATCGGAGGTCGGCATGGAGATAAATCTTTCCAACCTCAAACCCCCCTCCTGAGCGCATAGGCCATCAAGGCGGAGGCCGCGGAGGCGAGGTTCAGGGATATCAGGTATCTCCATACGCCCCCCAATCTGAAGAATCGGAGGGCGGCATCCGAGAGGCTCTGCATCGATCCCTCCAAAGCGGGGGCGATCGCAACCGCGTTCCTCAGGATCACCACGAAGGCATCGGAGGCCAAGAGGTTGGGGAGGTAGGCCCCGGTCCCGAAGGACAAGAGGATGGCCGAAAGGGCCAAGGCCTTGGTCCGCGGCCCCAGCGCCATCGGGCCGCCCTTGGGGGAAACGGCCTCGAACCAGCAGGAGGCGGCGAGGGCGGCGGCCGCTAGAGCGGGGAGGAGCGAGATGAGCGCTGAGGCCAATGGACCAATCGTTGGGAGCTGGGCCGGGGGATAGAAGCCCATCCCCTGCAGGTGGGCGATTAGCAAGCCCTCCAAACCGAGGGCCGCCGCGAAGGCGGCCAATGCCCAAGCCATGGGGCGTTCCGCGGCCATCTTGGATCAGCCCGCCAATTCCGTTAAGTTGGATAAAATCCTATCGCGCCGGCCCACCCGATCCGGCGGCCACGAGCCTCAAACGGGGATCGCCTCCAAGCGGAAATCGAGGGATGAATCGGAGCCATCGGATATCGCTATCTCCTTCGAAACCATCCCATAGCCGTCTGAATGGCAGATGATCAAATAGCGGCCCCCCTTAAGCCATAGCTCGAAGTATCCATCCAAGGTCGGCGCGGAATCCCTCGAATCGATGCCGATCGCATCGACCCTCGCCCAGTTGAGGTATACGAGCCTTCCAAAGGCATCGAAGCTCTCGACGCGCCCGGTCAAATGCGCCAGCCGCTCGAGGCTCAGGATGATGCTCATGTTTCCCCCTTGGTGGGGCGCCGGCGTTGCGATCTCCTCGCTTTGCATGAAACCCGGCACATATACTAGTATCCTATAGGAGTCGGCAGCCAGCCCATAATCGCGCTGCGCCGAGCCATCGGTCGTATCGTAGTAATTGACCCATCTTCGATCGGAATAGCTGCCCGCGTATCTCCTGAAGCCGGCCAGCAATAGGCTGAAGCTTTTGGAGCCCGATGGTATATGGGAGGTCGCCGCCGCCACGAACCGATCCATCGAATCCAAGACTTGAACGCGAACGGGGACTCGCGAGGAGAAGGGGTAGGTATCCACGCCATTGGAGAAGATGCCCTCCTTCTTGAGGATCACCGTGATATTGAGCTCGCATCCCAACATGACGTCCACGGATACATCCGTCATAATGCCCTCGAATACGGAAACATAATAGGGGCTGGGTTGGACGTATCCGTACGTGAAGATATGGATCGAGTAAATGCCGGCCCTCAGCCCGGTTATGGAGAGCCTCGCGCCCTCCCCCTCATGGGGGGGAAGCCTCTGAGAGGTGACGTTCGAAGCGATTATCTCCACGCCATATCTGTCCCTGACCTCAACCCTTATCGGTTCGCCGGGATGGCGCCACTTCCTGGGGATCGGCGGCCGCTGCGAGTCCACGGAGTTGATCGTGATATTCAAAGATCCCCCCTTGAGGACCTCGAGGCTCATCCTCGTCGCGGCGTTATTCTCGGAGATGGTGATGTAGGAATCGTAGGGCTGGTAAAACCCTGGGATGGAGACGCTAACGCCGTAGGTGCCCCTCGGGATTCCGTAGTCCCGAAGGGTGCCCAAGGGGCCCGTCAGGATCACCGATCCGGAGGAGTCCCCGGCGTACACCCTCGTGGAGTTGCGCGCCCATACGGTCCCATCGCTATCGTATATCTCCACCGTGAGCGTTTTATCGGATCCGATCGGCGTGGCCTTCTTCAATCCCGCATAATCCTTGAAATGCACCGTTATCTCCGCCCGGCCGGCCCGGTGGATGTCGAACTCGACCCTCTTCGATGCCTCTTGGCTCGAGAGGCCGATCCATACGCCGGTCGTCCTGATGTAGAGGCCGGGGAGCTCCACCGCGCTCGGCTGGATGTATTGGTTCGCCCAAGCCCTGAGGATGTAGGATCCCG
>JAWCOP010000075.1:0-4850 GCA_038847005.1 Bathyarchaeia archaeon
AGGCCAAGGAGCTGATGGCGGAATCCGGGGCGGGGTTCGTATTCACGGGCGAGGTCCTCGGCGAAAGGCCCATGTCCCAAACCCCATGGGCCCTAAGGGTCATCGAGAGGGAGTCGGGTTTGGAGGACCTCCTGCTGAGGCCGCTATCGGCCAAGCTCCTCGGCGAAACGCTGGTCGAGAGGATGGGTTGGGTGAAAAGGGATGGGTTGTTGGCGCTGAGGGGGCGATCCCGGAGGGAACAGATTCGAATGGCCAAGGAGCTCGGCATAACCGGTTACCTGACGCCGGCCGGCGGTTGCCTATTGACCGATAGGGGCTTCTCGGCCAAGCTATTGGATTTGTTAGAACACGGTGGCGAGCTCTCGGAGCCGGAGCTGGAGAGGCTCAAGGTCGGGAGGCATTTCAGATATGGGGGGAGCAAGATAATCGTTGGGAGGAACGAGGAGGAGAACGAGGCCCTCAGGAGGCTCAAGGGCCCGGGCGAGGTCCTTCTGGAGGCCATCGGCTGGGGTAGCCCGACGACCCTGTTATCCGGGGAGGTTTCGGAGGGGGCCATAAGGATCGCCGCCTCCCTGACGGCCAGGTACTCGGATTGCAAGCTGGACGAGGTCCCCGTGGCCTATTGGGATGGGGAGCGCGGGGAGATCTCGATCGCTAAGGCGGATGAGGGCCTGATCGAGGAATTGAGGGTGAAGTGGAGGGGGGGCCGGGGAAGGTTTATATTTGAGGCCCGGGGAATCGGTGGGAAATAGGTGGGGAATGGGCTTGGCCAAGGGATATCCGTGGTTCATTCCCAAGCGAGCCAAGGATAGGATCGCGATGCTCCTGTGGTTGATCGCGTTCGCGATGGTCTGCTGGCCCGTCGTTGCTTGGGCCAATCGCCTCGAGCCGCACATCCTAGGCTATCCGTTCAACTTCTTCTGGCTTTGGTTCTGGTTCAACGCGATAATCGCCATCGAGATAATCATAGCTTGGAAGGTGTGGAGGTAGGCGGCCATGGAGCCTTGGATTTTGGTATTGGGAATAATTGTGGGCTATTCGATCCTCTGCCTCCTGCTCGGGTTCCAAGGCTGGAGGGTCGGAAAGGTCGATTTAGAGGATTTCATAGTCGGCGGCCGCAGGATGGGTTTCCTCGTCCTCTACTTCACCTATACGGCGACGTTCATGAGCTCCTTCGCCTTCCTCGGGGCGCCGGGCTGGATCTATTCGAGGGGCGTTAGCTTCTTCGCCACCTTCATATCCTGCGTATTCAGCCCGCTATTCATGTATATCTTCGGCTATAGGTGCTGGCTATTGGGCAAGAAGTACGGTTATATGACCCCGTCCGATCTCTTGGCCGATTTCTATGGAAGCGATCTGGTCAGGGCCTTGGTGGCCATCCTCAGCCTGATATTCCTCGTGCCCTACATCCAAACCCAGATGATGGCATCGGGCTACCTCCTCGAGGCCGGCACAGGAGGGAGGATACCATATATGTGGGGCACGCTCTTCCTGCTGGCCGTCGTGGTCATATACAGCCTTTTGGGTGGCATAAGGTCCGTCGCTTGGACCGATGTCTTCCAGGGCATATGGGGCTTCATCGCCATATGGATCGCGGGCCTCTACATCTCGCAGGTGGCCCTAGGGACGATCGATCCCGCATATATCGTGAAAAGGATAGAGGAAACGAAGCCCGCCCTCCTGTTGTTCTCGGAGGCTGGCTGGCCGGCCTATATGTCCCTCTTCCTCGGGCTGGCCGGGATATCCCTTTACCCGCCCATGTGGATCAGGTATTACGTAGCCAAGAGCCCCAAGATCCTCAAATGGACGGCCGTGCTCTCGCCCATATACTACGTATGGTGGTACCTGCCCTGCTTCATGGTGGCTTGGGCGGGCTCTCTGGTCATGCCGGGCCTGAAGCAGCCCGATAACATCCTGCCCGAGATGATGGCCAAATACGCGCCCCCGTGGCTCGTGGGGCTCGTATTCGCGGGCGGGATGGCCGCCGCCATGTCGACGGCCGATTCGCAGCTCCACGCTTGTAGCGCCATATTCACCAGGGACATTTACCAAAGGTTCCTGAGCCCGAGGGCCTCCGAGAGGTCCATGGTGATCCTCAGCAGGGCCTTGGTCGCCATCTTGGGCTTCCTCTCGGTCGTCCTGGCGGTCCTATTCCCGAGCATGATAGTCATGATAGTGGCCATGAGCCTCAGTTCGTTCCTAATGCTGATCCCGCTCCTCGTCGGCGCCCTCTACTGGCCCAGGGCCACCAAGTGGGGCGCCATAGCGGGCCTCTTGAGCGGGCTCGCGGTCTTGGCCCTGACCATGTTCGTCTATACGAGGCCGTTCGGAGTGGCCGGCGTCGTGCCGGGCGTTTGGGCCTTGATGGCCAGCGCGATCGCCTTCGCCGCGGTTAGCTACGCGACTAAGCCTCCGCCGCCCGAAGTGATAAAGAGGTTCCACGGATATCTGGAGTCGGAGATATACGGGGGCGGATCCTAGGCCGAGGGCTTGGCCCGTCCATGATGGAGTTGGGCGATATTTCGAGGGATTAGGCGAATATCATTGAGGCTGGAGAAAATCGTTAGATGCGCCATAGATATGCACGTGCACGTCGGCCCGGAATGCATCGTTAGGAAGTATGATGCGATGCAATTCGCGAGGGAGGCCCTGAGGCGCGGGATCGCCGGCGCGGTCTTGAAATCCCATTTCCAATCCACCAGCGATTGGGCCTATCTGGCGAGGAAGCACGGAGGCGCCAAGTTCTTCGGGGCCGTCGTCCTCAATAGGCATGTGGGCGGATTGAACCCATATGCCGTTCGAGCCGCGCTGGGGCCGAGGATCGGGGATGAGCCCCTCCTCAAGGTCGTTTGGATGCCGACCATCCACTCCAAGAGCCACTTGGCCATAAGGGCCAAGAGGGGGGACGGGTACGATGTTCCGACCGAGTGGGGGGGCGCGGCGCCCGGATGCGGGCGCAGGGCCTCCGAGATCGAACCGGTGGAGGTAATGGCCGAGGGGGCGAAGCCTGCGCTGGAGGAGATCCTGAACCTGATAAAGGAGTTCGACCTGGTTTTGGCGACGGGCCATTTGCATTGGGAGGAGGCCGAGCTCCTATTCGAGAGGGCCAAGGAGAGGGGCTTAGAGAAGATATTGATGACCCATCCACTCTACGAGGCGGTCGATATGCCATTGGAGCGGATCGTCGCCATCTCCAAAAGGGGGGGCTATATCGAGCAATCCTATGCCCTGAACCTCATAGACGGCATCCCGATCCGCAAGATGGCGGAATGCATAGAGGCGGTTGGGCCGGATAGGACAATACTCACCTCCGACCTCGGCCAGGCGACCAGCCCAAGCCCCCCCGCGGGCCTACTCAAGTTCTTCAGGGCCCTTCAGAAGGAGGGCATAGATCCTAGGGACATAAGGACGATGGCGTGCGAAAATCCCAGAGCGCTATTGGGATGAGCGTCAACCGATCATAGAACCCGGGAGAGGATCCTGAGGGAAAAACCTCCCAAGAACAAGGCTAGCCCTATGTCAAATAGGGCCGTGAGGAGCGCCCTCCTCCAACCGAACTCCTTCACGAGCGCCGCCACAGTTGATATGCAAGGGAAGTAAATCATAGCTATAAGCGAAAAGACGATCATCTGGATGGGCGAGAGTATCTCCGCATAATTGGCGGTCCCGGCTAGCGTGGCCAATAATATCAGGGTAAGCTCCTTCCTCAGGATCCCGAACAATAGGGTGATCCCCGCCTCCCTCGGCAGGCCGAGCCACCAAACCGTGAGGGGCGCCATGGCATCGGCCAAGGGATCGAACCACCCCGCGATCCTTAGCGTTTCTAGGGCGAGGCTCCCGGCCACTATATAGGGGAAGGCGACGTAGGCGAAGCTCTTCGTCCTAGCCCAAGTCTTTTTGGCGATCACCCTCCAAGATGGCATTCTATAGGGCGGCATCTCCATTATCAACCCGATCGGCTCCCCCGGGAGCGCCCTATAGGCCAGCCTGCCGACGAAGAGCACCAAGGCCAGATCGAACGCGTAGAGGCCGAGGGCCGGGAGCAAGCCCAAATGCGCGCCGACGAGCCCCATTATGACCACGGTCCTGGCCGCGCAGGGAACGAGGATCGCAACGAAGGCCGCGAGGAACCTCTCCCTATCCCTCTCCATTACCCTGCACGCCAAACATGCCGGCACGCTGCAACCGAATCCTAACAAAAGCGGGATGAAGGCCTTCCCATGGAGGCCTATCTTATGCATTAAATTATCCGTCAAGAAGGCCGCCCTCGGCAAATATCCGGAATCCTCCAATATGGACAAAAGGGCATAGAATGGGATTATGAAGGGGAGCGCTATGCTTACGCCGGCTCCCACGCCGGCTAAAACTCCATTCACGATCAACTCAGCGCCCCCCTCTGGCAAAACTGCCCTCATCGCGCTCCTGCTGAGGGGTAGCGCGAAATCCTCGAACAGACCATTGAAGAGCTCGGATAAATGGCCCCCAACAACGAATACGATCCAAAAGATGGATGCGATCACAACCAATAGGATGGGATAGCCGAGGATTTTATGGGCCGTTATGTAGCCAAACCTTTCCTCAATGGAGATCCTCGGGACTGGGATGAATTGCGTAACCTCTCGCGCGATCCTGCTCGCGAATCCATACCTCTCGCTCGCTATGACGATATGCGAGGGCTCCCCATGGATGTTCTCCAGCTCCTCCCTCGCGACCTCGGCCAGCGCCATTATCTTGGGGCCGTTCTCGTAGGACCTCACCTTCCGCTCTATATCCTCATCCCCCTCCAAGAGCTTTATCGCGATCCATCTCGGCGGGTAGAGCTTCGAGATCTCGGGTAGATCGCTCGCGAT
>JAWCOP010000076.1:0-4809 GCA_038847005.1 Bathyarchaeia archaeon
CGCCCGGCTCCTTGGCCATGAGGTAAGCTCCCGATTGCCTACCATTCGGCTAGAGGGGGGAGGCGGGCCGTAAGCCTTTTTTAGATGCCCGCCGACTAGGGCCGGATGGCCATTCGGCAACGAGACCTATCCCTCCGCGACCCTCTGCTGCATATAGGCCGGGAGCTCCTCCTCCCTCCTCCCGCGGAACATGCAATGGTTGACCACCAGCTGGGGGAATTGCTCCTCCGGCTTGGCCAATTTGCTGGGGGTCGTCGGGAGGCAATTGATGCATAAGGATTTCCTAGGGCGCAGGGGCGGCTCGCCCTTTATCGATTCGATCAAGCGGATGGCCCGATCGAGGCCCTCCTTCTCCCCCTCGGCCACGATGACGACGGAGCCCTCCGAGCCGTTGACCCCTCCGCTCCCAACGTGATGGGCCTCCAAGCCGAATAATATTTTGAAGGCTTGTATCTCCGTGACGACCTTCGCGTTCACCAGCGGTATCATGCCCACCCGGGTCCCTTGGGAATAATAGAAGGTGCCTTGGCCGCAAAGCCTCGCCGCTTCCGGGACGGAGGGTATCAGCTTCTCGAGCCCGACCGGGACGATCAGCCTGCAGCCCCTAGCGCTCAATATCCCATAGGCGAAGCCTATGGTGCCCCCGGAGGGATGGGCCGTGAATACCCCCGCGTTGCCCTCAGGATCCACCGCGTTGGCCCCCTTGATGAAGACCGAATCGGGCCCGAAATCCTTAAGGACCTCCTCCATCGTCGGCTCCGGCGGGACCAGTTTCCCCTTCCGGATCACGATCATCGGCGGCTTCTCCTCGGGCTGGGTTAGGCATAGGGTCCCGTTGATGATCAGGCCGGATAGGAATTGATGCCGCTTGGGGCATCCCCCGAGGATCTCCTCGGCCACGTAAACGTTCGTTGAGCCGTGGCCGATCACGATCTCCCCCTCCGCGAAGGCTTTCTTCACCTCCGGCAGCTGGGCAACGGCCTTGGCGATAAAGCGCTTGGATTCGGATGGCGTGAGGACGAATATCGCCCGCATGGCGGTTCATCCGGCGCTCCCGTCGGCGCGATCGAATATAACCTTTGGGGATCTAAGGGCGCGGATGGTTCGGGTCCTATGGATTAGGCCCCAACCCGATGCGCTCAAATTGCCCGCGGCGTTCGCGGGCGCCCTTTCGGCCCATCCCTAGGAGCCGGCGTTCCGCGCATGCCGCTCAGGCGTAGGCCACGAGCCCCTTCTCCTCCAAGATCTCCTTCAGCTTGGATAGGGCCCTATAGACGTCCGACTCCATCGTGGCCCCCGTGCAAACGAACTTCCCCGTCGCGAACAGAAGCATAACCACCTTCGGGTCATCCATCCTATATATGAGCCCGGGGAACTGCTCCGTCTCGTAGATGGTCCTCGGCAGGGTGCGGGCGGTCTTCTCGAGGTCTATCCTACCGCCCACGCTGCCAGAGGCCACTATGTTGGTCGTTTTGATCTCCGGCTCCTCGTTTATCTCGACGCCGCATCCCTTAAGCCCCTCCACTACCTTCAGCGCCGCCCTCTTGGCCTCCACCTCGGACTTCGCGCCGGTGCATATCATTTTCCCGGAGCTGAAGAGGAGCGCGCCTATCTTGGGCTCCCTTAGCCTAAGGACCAAGCCGGGGAAGAGCTCCGGCCTATACTCGGCGTAGGGCATCTCCCCGGCCAGCCGATCCAGATCTATCCTCCTCTTAAGGTTCGCTAGTACAACGACGTTCTCTATGCTCACGGTGAATCGATCCCCTGCCCCTTCCAAGGCCGCGGACCTCAATAGCCTACGAAAGGCCCCCTATAAAAAGGCTTAAAAGGGGTTCGGTGGGCTTTGGCCCTCAAACGGCCTTCACCTTCTTCACGATCGGGGGCCTCGCCTTCTTCAGGACCCTATAGCCGCAGAAGGGGCATTTGATCTCGGGAGTTAGGGATAGCTGCTCGGAGGTTACCTCGGCGCCGCAACCCATGCAAACGTACCTTATCCCTAATACGGGCCTCTCCTCTTCCATCGAATCCACAGCCGAACGGCGCAAAGCATTACGTATAAGTCTTTCGCGGGGATTATGATCGAGGCGCGGCCGGGTGCTGCCGTTGAGGGGCAAGAGGTTGCTCGAGAGGATCGCCGAGAGGGTCCTGACGGCGGAGGAGGCGAAGGAGCTAACGAAGGGGTTGGACGTGATCGGCGACATAGCCGTCCTGAGGGTCCCGGAGGGGCTCCGGCCCAAGAGGTTCGATATAGCCAAGGCGCTCTTGGAGGAGGAGAAGCGGATAAGGACCGTTCTGGGCCAATCGAGCCCCGTTTCGGGCGATTACAGGCTCAGGGGCTTGGAATGGCTGGCCGGGGAGGAGAGGACCTCCACGATCCATAGGGAGCATGGATGCCTCTTCAAGGTCGATTTGGCGAAGGCTTACTTCTCGCCGAGGCTCTCCCACGAGCGCCTCAGGGTGGCGGAGCTGGTATCGGAATCCGGGGAGGTCGTCCTCAATATGTTCGCCGGGGTCGGCTGCTACTCCATAATAATAGCCAAGAGGCGCCCCAAGGCAAGGGTATACTCGATCGATATAAATCCCGAGGCGGTCCTGCTCCATTTGGAGAACATAAGGATGAACAAGCTCAGGGGGAGGGTTATCGCGGGGCTGGGGGATTCGAGGGGGGTCGCGAGGCTTCTGGCGGGCAGATGCGATAGGGTCATAATGCCGCTCCCGGAGAGGGCCATCGAGTTCTTGGATTCCGCCGTTTCGGCCCTCAGGGGCAGGGGGTTCATAAATTACTATTGCTTCTCCCATGGCAAGGGCGAGGGCGCGGCCTTGGAGGGGGCGAGGGCGAGGCTAGCCGAGAGGCTGGATTCGATCGGTTGCGATTACGAAATATTGAGCGCCAAGGTGGTCAGGGAAACGGGGCCGAATTGGTATCAGATAGCCTTCGACCTCATGGCGGAGAACCGGCGCGCCCAAGGGGCTTAGGGTAGCGCCATCAGGATCCTTATCAGCGCCGGGGTCGCCACGAGCGCAGTGACGGACATCAGCTTTATGAATATGTTTATCGCCGGCCCGGAGGAATCCTTCATGGGATCCCCGCAGGTGTCCCCGATGACCGCGGCCGCGTGGGCGGGGCTCCCCTTCCCGCCCAGCCTGCCCTCCTCTATGTACTTCTTCGCGTTATCCCAAGTGTTCCCGACGTTGCCTTGGAATAGGCCCAAGAGCAGGCCGCTCACGATCGCCCCAGCTATCAGGCCCACGAGGGCCTCGATCCCGAGCAACAGGCCGACCGCTATGGGAGCGATTATCGCCATTAGGCCGGGCGCGACCAGCTTCCTAAGGGCGTTGGAAGTGGCGATCGAAACGCAGGCCGCATAATCCGGCTTGGCCCTCCCCTCCATTAGGCCCTCCACCTCCCTGAACTGCCTCCTTATCTCGTCCACGAGCTTGAAGGCCCCATCGCTGACGGCCAAAACCACGAGTGCCGTGAAAACGGCCGGCATCGCGGAGCCGATGAGGATTCCGGCGAAGGTCTTGGCGTTCAGGAGGTTCAGGATCGCGCCCAAGCCGCCGCCCTTGGCGGCATAGGCGGAGAAGGCCGGGATCTGGGTAAGGGCCACGAAGAAGGCTATCGCGGTGAGCGCGGCCGATCCGATCGCGAATCCCTTGGAGATCGATTTCATCGTATTGCCAACCGAATCCAGCTTATCGGTTATATTCCTGACGCCCTCCTCCAACCCCGCCATCTCGGCTATCCCGGCGGCGTTATCCGTTATTGGGCCATAGGCATCCGCCGCAACAACGAGCCCGGCTATGGAGAGCATCCCGACGGCGGAGATCGCGACCCCATAGACGCCGGCGAGCAGGAACGATACCATCTCGGCAATGGCGATGAAGATTATCGGGACGAAGGTGCTCAGGAAGCCCATGGAGAACCCCGTCAGGATGTTTATGGCGGCGCCCGCTTGGGCCGCCCTCGCGACCCTTTGCGCCGGCGGCTTATCCTTGGAGGTGAAGTAATCCGAGGTTTCGCCCACCACCACGCCGGCCAAGAGGCCGCTCAATATGGCCGCGTAGGGCCCCAGCCAATCCCCGCCGAGGAGTTGCCTCGAGGCGAAGAAGGACAATATGGCGACGGCAACGGCGGCGATCAGGGATGCCCGCGTCAAGGCCTTCTCGGGATCGCCCCTCACCGAAAACGAGGCCAAGATGGTGGAGATTATGCCCACGGCCGAGATAAACAAGGGCAAGAGGACCCATTCGATCTTCGGCGCGTAAATTACGGCGCCGATGACCATCGCGGATATTATCGCGCCCACGTAGGACTCGAAGAGGTCCGCGCCCATCCCAGCGCAATCCCCGACGTTATCGCCAACGTTATCCGCTATGACCCCCGGGTTCCTCGGGTCGTCCTCCGGTATTCCCTTCTCGACCTTCCCTACCAAATCGGCGCCTATGTCCGCCGCCTTCGTGTATATCCCGCCCCCAACCCTCGCGAAGAGGGCAACTGTACTGGCGCCGAAGCTGAACCCCACTATCTCCCCGGCCGCCCAAACGAGCTTCGCCGGCTCCAAGCCGCCGTACAGGCAATAGAGCGCGGCCACCCCCAAGAGGCCTATGCCGACCACGCCCAAGCCCAGCACGCTCCCGCCCTTGAATGCGATGTCCAAGGCCCTCCCCAAGCCGCTAAGCCTAGCGGCGTTGGCGGTCCTAGAGTTGGCCCTTACGGCCAAGTTGAGCCCTATGAAGCCCACTATCGAGGAGCAAATGGCGCCGATGGCGTAGGATGCGCCCGTGAGGGGGCTCACGAGCAATGCG
>JAWCOP010000077.1:0-4797 GCA_038847005.1 Bathyarchaeia archaeon
CGACGTCATGATTCAGAAATTGCGGGAGGAGGATTATGAGATAATAGGGAGGGAGCTGGGGGACGTCCTCGGATCGCTCATGATGCTCAGGGGGATAGATAGCAAGGACCCGGCCAAGATGAGGGAGGCGTTCGATGTACTCAACAAATTCGGGCTCGGGGTTTTCGAGCTATCCGGGGAGAAGATCCAAGTCGCCCATCCGACCCTGCCGTCGGAGATGACTAAGGCCATGTTGCAGCAAATCTTCGGCATGAGGCTCGAGGCCATAAAGACCCTCCTCGACGTCCATTTCTATAAGGTGAAGGAGAAGGCATAGGGGCGACGACTCAGAAAAATGCCTTTCGATCACGGCTCACCGTAACTTTGAGACATCATCGTCGTCCCCAAACCCTTCCCAGCCCAGTTTTTATGCCTTGCCCTCCGCCCGCTGGCCGCCCTATTCCACCTCCACCTCGAAGACCTTGCAGAGCAACTCGTAAAGCTCCCGCCCCCCCTCAACCCCGAGGAACGAATCCCTCTCCGCCCTCAGGACCTTCCTGATCAGGTCCATCGTCTTCCTGAAGCCTATCTCCCTCCACATGATCTGATAGTTCTTCAGCTCTATCCAAGCCCTGAATATTAGGACTAGGAACATGGCCACGGTGACGGCCAAGTTCAATAGGTATATCTCGATCACATCCAATCCCGAGCACCCCCGCGGATTGGGGATGCTCGCATCGGGTAAATTAAAATAGGGGGCATCGAGGAACCCCTCGAATGGGAGGGAATGGGTGAGGCTTGGCTCCATCAAGGGCGCGCAAGGAGGTTTTGAGGTCCCTATTGCTGGTGGCCGCCGTCCTCCTCGCCTCCTACGCGGGATGGATCGCCTTGGGGTTCGCCCTCAGGAGCGAGTACCCCCTCATGGTCGTGGTGGGGGGGAGCATGCTGCCCACATATCAGGAGGGGGATTTGGTGGTGGTGCAAGGGGGGAGCCCGAGGGAGATAGCGGTTGGCGATATAATAGTCTTCAAGAGCCCGCCGCATTTGGCGGATAACGCCATAATCCATAGGGTCATCGGGATAGTCGAGAGGGATGGAAAGCGCTACTTCGTAACAAAGGGCGATAACAATCCCGCGCCGGATAGGTTCGATCCCTTGCCCGGCATCCCGGAGGATTACGTCATCGGGAGGGTCGTGGCGCAAGCGCCCAGGATCGGCCTCCTCGCCCTCTGGCTGAAGAAGCCGATCGGTATGGCCATGATACTTCTGTTCGTCATATTGGCCTTGGCCTTCGACCTCCGGGCCAAGAGGTCGAAATGAGCCGCCCGCGGGGCCTCATCCGAGCCCGCCCAAGGGGAGGGGGGAGTTTGGAGGGAATTGAGATAAGCATCGAGAACGTCGTCGCCTCCGCGGAGCTGGGCCAGAGGATCGATTTGGCCTCGATAGCCAAGGCCCTCCCCAGCGCGGAGTATAGGCCGGCGATATTCCCGGGCCTGATATTCCATTTGAAGCGCCCGAGGGCCACCGCCCTCATATTCCGCTCGGGGAAGGTGGTGTGCACGGGCGCCAAATCCGAGAGGCAGGCCAGATTGGCCATGGATGCCGTGGTGGAGGAGCTCAGGAGGGGCGGAATAGTGATCCTGAGGAGGCCCAAGGCGGTCATACGGAACGTTGTAGCGTCCTGCAGGCTCGGGGTGCACCTCGATCTCGAAAGGGCGGCCCGCTCCTTGGGCGGGGCCATATACGAGCCGGAGCAATTCCCGGGGCTGGTGTATAGGGCGAAGGCCTACGGGATCGCCCTCCTGCTATTCCGGAATGGCAACGTCGTATGCGCCGGCGGGAAGGGCGAATCCGACATCCGGAATGCCCTTTCGGATCTTACGGCGGCCTTGCGCTCCTGTGGGGCATGGCCATCGGCCAAGCCTTGATGGACATGCGATCGATGGGCCGTCGGGCAGGGCGATGCCCGAGCTGGCCTTGAGCGGGCTCGCAGCGCCGATCCATCCCGCCCCTTCAGCCCCTCACGATCCCTTCGATTGGAGCCTCCTGTTTATATCATCCGAGGCCCTCTCCCCAGCCGCGAGAAATTCCTCCCCCCTTTGCGTTATTCTATAGATCCTCCTATCCCTCCCGCCCTCCGATTCCCAAGAACCCTCGATGTAGCCCTCGCTCTCCAAGGAGTGGAGGAGCGGATAAAGCGTCCCAGCGCTGAGGTAAACCCTGTACTCCTCTCGTATGGCTAGGTTTATCTCATAACCCCAACGGGGCTTGTTCTTCAAGAGCCTCAGTACTATTAGGTCCAGCATGCTTTTAACGATCCTCTCCCTCAACGCCTTTTCTGAAACCCTCTCCAAGGCCCATCGCCGGGCTCGATTGAGCCGATTGGTTCCGCCCGGGGCCCCGCTCGGGCCATCGGCCCGCTCCCGAATGCGCCGGCGGCCTATCCGGGAGCGCCGCGAGCGGCTTGCCCATGCTATCCGCATGGGCCGCTTGAGGACGATCTTTTGGTTTCGGGAATATTTATTATTTCGGTATCCATCCAACCGAAAAGCTGATCCGTGAGCTAACCCATATCCAATCCGGCCTTTGGCTGGCAATGGGGGATCGGGATAGAGGCTAGGCGTAGTGCGGGAATGGGATCGACAGATTTCGGCGCGTTCTCTCTCCTCTCCGAGCCCCTCCGAGAGGCCGTGAGGGACTTCGGCTTCTCCTCGCCCACTAGGGCGCAGGAGGAGGCGATACCCCTCATAATGAGGGGGGAGAACGTGCTATTGATCTCCCCGACCGCGTCGGGGAAGACGGAGGCATCGATACTCCCGGTTCTGAACGGCCTCATAAATGAGCGGCCGGGCCCCGGTATCAAGGTCCTCTACATAACCCCCCTGAGGGCCCTCAATAGGGACCTCCTCGATAGGCTTGAGTGGTGGTGCAACCGCCTAGGGCTCAGGGTCGGCGTTAGGCACGGCGATACGGAGGCGAGGGAGAGGAGCTCCCAAGCCCGCAACCCGCCGGACCTATTGATAACCACTCCCGAAACGCTCCAAGCCATGTTAACCGGTAGGCTCATGAAGAGGAACCTGAGGGCCTTAAGATGCGTCATAGTGGACGAGCTACACGAGCTCGCCGAGGATAAGCGCGGCAGCCAGCTCTCTCTGGCCTTGGAGAGGATCAGGTGGCTCGTGGGAAGGGATTTCCAGCTGATAGGCCTCTCGGCCACTATAGGATCGCCGGACATAGTCGGGAAGTTCTTGGTGGGCGTGGATAGGCCGGTGAGGGTCGTCAAGGTCCCGTTCGAGAGAAGGGTCAAGCTGAAGGTCCTATATCCCACCCCGACCGCCTCGGACGAGGAGCTCGCGTCCAAGCTCTATACTAGGCCGGAGGTCGCGGCGAGGCTGAGGGTTATGCGCAAGCTCATAAGCGCGCATGAATCCACGTTGCTCTTCACCAATACAAGATCGATAGCCGAGGTCTTGGCCAGCAGGTTCAGGATCTGGGATGGGGAGTTCCCAATATCGATACACCACGGTTCCCTCGCGAAGCCGTCGAGGATCTCGGCCGAGAGGGGCCTTAAGGGAGGGGAGCTGAAGGGCCTCGTTTGCACGAGCTCCCTCGAGCTCGGGATAGACGTCGGCCGGATAGACTTCGTGATCCAATACATGAGCCCGAGGCAGGTGACGAGGCTCGTCCAAAGGGTGGGCAGGAGCGGGCATCGGATCTCCAGGGTGGCGGAGGGGGTCATAATCGCGATGGACTCCGACGACGCCTTGGAATCGCTGGCGATCGTTAGAAGGGCCTACGAGGGGGAGCTGGAGCGCGCCTCGATCCCGAGGAAACCATTGGATGCGTTGGCGCATCAAATCGTCGGGCTCTTGATCAATAAGGGGAAATGGTACGTGCGGGAGATATTGGAGCTCTTCAGGAACGCCTACCCATACAGGGATCTGACCGAGGAGGAGCTGGTCTCCGTGATCGATTACATGCATTCCAGATACCCTAGGATGGCTTGGTACTCCCCGGAGGATCAGGTCGTGATGAGGCCGAGGAGGATCAAGGGGATATACGAATACTACTTCGAGAGGCTCTCGATGATACCGGATGAGAAGCAATACCTAGTCGTCAACGAGGAGGACGAATCGCCGATTGGGATATTGGACGAGGCCTTCGTGGCCGAATACGGGGCCCCGGGAACCAAGTTCATAGTCAGGGGCAGCCCTTGGAAGCTGATGAGCATCCACGGCGATAGGATATACGTGAAACCCGTCAAAGACCCGAGCGGGGCGAGACCGAGCTGGGTCGGGGAGGAGATCCCCGTCCCATTCGAGGTGGCGCAGGAGGTCGGGGCCATCAGGAGGCACGTCAGCGAGGGGCTCGCCGCCGGGAGGGGGGAGGCGGAGTTGTTGGGGGAGCTTGCGGATAGGTATGGCGCTTCTAGGGAATTGATGAGGAAGGCCCTCCTCGAGACATTCGAACAAGCCCGGAAGGGGCTGCCGATACCGAGCGATAGGCTGGTGACGGTGGAGGGGGCCGGCGAGCTCGCGATAATCACCTGCCACTTCGGATCCCTCGTAAACAGGTCTTTGGGGAGGCTATTGGGACACGAGCTATCCAACAGGCTTGGGGAGGCCGTCGGGGTACAGCAAGATCCCTACAGGATAGTCGTACAATTCCCGGGCCCCTCCTCGGCCAAGGAGGTGATCGAATGCCTCGAGCGGCTCGCCTCCTCGGACATCATGACCATCGTGAGGGCGGCGATCGCGAGGACCGGGCTCTTCAAGAGGAGGTTGATCCATGTGGCGAGGAGGTTCGGCGCAATATCCA
>JAWCOP010000078.1:0-4673 GCA_038847005.1 Bathyarchaeia archaeon
TGGATGCTGGAGTGACTATCGCCCTTATATTCCTATCGATCTTCTCGTTGCCGATTATTTTATCAATCACTTTAAAATCCTCCATTCGGCCGTTGGTGCAGCTGCCAAAGAAGACCACGTCTACCTTCTTGCCCACTACCTCGCTCACGGGCGAGACTTTATCCACGCTATGCGTCAAGGCAACCATGGGCTCCAAGTTTCCGGCCTCTATCAAGATCTCGTCGCTGTACTCGGCATCCTCATCGGGTTCTATTTCGATATACCTATCCCCCCTCCCCATCTTTTCCAAGTACTTCTTCGTTTCTCCATCCGGAGGAATGATGCCGCACTTAGCCCCGGCCTCCACGACCATATTCGTAATCGTCATCCTCTCCTCCATATTCATTTTCCGGATAGCGTTCCCGTGGAACTCCATGGATTTGTAATTGGCGCCCTCGGCCCCAATCATGCCTATCACCTTTAATATGACGTCCTTGCTGAATACGCCCTTCGGCAGGTTCCCATCAACGCTTATCTTCATGGATTCGGGCACCCGAAGCCACGTCTTCCCTGTTTTCAACGCTATGGCCACATCGGAGGCGCCCATGCCGGTCGCGAACGCCCCAAACGCCCCGGCCATGGTGGTGTGGGAGTCGCTGCCGATTATTATATCCCCCGGGGAGGCGTAATATTCGGCTATGAGCTGATGGCATACCCCACAGCCTTGGTCGTGGAACCTAACGCCTTTTTCGAGCGAGAACCTCTTCAAGGCCTTATAATCATTGCTTATGCTGGCGCTCGAGCTGGGTACTACGTGATCAATGAAAACGCATACGTGGCTTGGGTCGAGCTCCATCCCGCCGCCGAGTTCATTAAATTTAGAAACGACCAGCGGGCCGCTGGCGTCGTGCGTGAATACATAATCCAAGCCTTCGACTATTACGATCTCGCCTGCGCTAACGCTCCTCCCGCACTTTCTGGATAGTATCCTTTCAACCAAGGTCTGGCCCATTGCCGACCCCAATCCGCTTTTCTATGCCACTTTCGTACCTCCGTAAAAAGGATTCGTCGAAATTCTGAAAGCCATATCTTCCTCCGGCCGCCAGATCCCCGATTGAAGTTCCGAGCTCCAGGAGTGATCTGGCCCATTTATGGCCACGAGACGTTGGCAAGCCTCGGGGCACACCGACATTAAGCTAAAGGGATTGGGAGGGAGCCTTAATCGCTTGGCAAATCCCATCATTAAGAACCAAAAGGATGGCATGGATTCAGGAACTTGGCCATAGGCGGAGCGTTATCCTTAAAATATGAGCAAGAACATGTAAAGCCGGGGCGAGGGGATGGATCCGAGGGGCAGCTCGAGGCTGGCGGACCTGAAGTATAAGCTCATGACGGTCGAGTTCCTCAACTTGGCCAAGAACTACTATACCTATCGCGAGCTATCCCAGCTCACGGAGCTGCCGGAGACGGTCCTGAGCAGGTACGTGAAGGGCCACGTGATGCCCACCATAGAAAGGGCTAGGAAGCTGAACAGGATACTCGAGAAGAACCTGAGGCTGGAGGTGGAGCTTCAAAAGAGGATAAAGATGGATGATTATGGATTCTTCGATAATACCAAGATCATCTCCGATACCCTCCTCTTGGATAGGGCCGTCAATTGGGCCATAAATAGGTTCGCGGGGAAGCGCATAACGAAGGTCCTCAGCGCCGCCGTCGATGGGATACCCTTGGCCACCCTATTGGCCCATAGGCTCGGGGTCGGCCTCGTGATAGCCAAGAAGGCGAAGGAGGTTGGGATAAGGGAGTTCATAGAGGAGGTCTATATCCCCTCCAAGGCCGCCATAATGGTCAGCCTCTATATCCCAAGGGATTCCATAAAGAGGGGCGATGCCGTTTTGATAGCGGACGATATCATCGATAGCGGGGAAACCCAAAGGGCCCTCGTCAGGATGATCCATAAGGCCAAGGCCGAGGTGAGCGGCATCTTCTCCCTGATAGCCATAGGGGAGGAATGGAGGGGGGGAATAGAGGAGGAGGTCAAATGCCCCATAGAGGTAGTGCTCACCATCAAGAAATGAGCCGGGCTAGGCCGGCCAGATCCCAAGGCTTGTAAACGCCCCTATCGGTTATTATCGCGCTTATCAGGTCCGGCGGCGTTAGGTCGAAGGCCGGGTTCAGGGCGCCGACGCCCCTAGGGGCTATGCGGCGGCCGGCGAAGCTAAGGACCTCCTCGGGATCCCTCTCCTCGATCTCGACCTCCTCCGGCTTGGAGGAGAAATCGAAGGTCGATAGAGGCGCGGCCACGTAGAACGGGATCGAGAACCCCTTGGCCGCTATCGCCAAGCCCAAGGTCCCTATCTTGTTGGCGACGTGGCCCGTCGCGAGGACCCTATCGGCGCCCACTATGGCCTTGGAAACGAGGCCCTTGCTCATCAAATGCGCGGCCATCCCATCCGTTATCAAGGTCACCGGTATCCCATCCCGGCTCAGCTCGAAGGCCGTCAGCCTAGCGCCCTGCAGGAGCGGCCTCGTCTCGGTGGCTATTACCTCGATCCGCTTCCCGGCCTCGACCGCGGCCCTTATAACGCCCAAGGCCGTCCCATAGCCGGCGGTGGCTAGGGCCCCCGCATTCCGCTGGCCCGGATGGGCCAATTGCAGTGCGTCAGGACCCTATCCCCATCCTCCAGCAGGGCGGCCCCGAAGGCCCCGAGCCTCCTGTTCGCCTCCAAATCCTCCTCGGCTATACGCTTCGCCTCCCCCACCACGGCCTCAACGATATCGCCTTGGCCCGCCCCCTTGGCCTTGGAGAGGATCCTGCGTATGGCCCATTGGAGGTTGGCCCCGGTCGGCCTGGTGGCCATCAGCTCCTCGGCGGCCCTCTCGAGATCGGATAGGATCCGCTCGCCCCTCCCCTTGGATTTTAGGGCCGCGAGGGCCATCCCCGCCGCGGCCGCGACCCCGATCGCCGGCGCGCCCCTCACCGCCATATCCCTTATGGCCTTCGCCACCTCGCGATGGGTCCTGCAACGGATTCGGCGCAACCTCCAAGGCAGGGCCCTTTGGTCTATGATGAGGGCCTCCCCGCCCCTCAGCTCGACGGGCCTTAGGTCGAATCCCCTCGATCCCAAAGCGATGCCTCCCATCGCTGATCGATCCGAGCCCGATAAAAAAGCCTTGGGCCCGGGAGATCTCCCCCGCCCGGCCGCTCGAGGGGAGTGAATCGCTTAAGGGCGCTCGAATGGTTAAATATGACTTGGAACGAGGTAGGGCGGCCTTGGAAGGGGAAGCCCAAAGGGTCGATGGCCGAATCCGCGGAAGGGCGGCGGTGATACCGAACGGAGGTTCCTTAGGGGAGCTCAGGGAGAGGGGGTTCGGGGAGCTGAGGGACGGCGATCTCATACTCTCCCCGTACGAGGCGTTCTACCTCATCGAGAAGGGGAGGCTCAGGATATTGGATCCGAGGGGGGGAGGGGAGCTGCCGCTAGAAGAGGTCGTCAGGAGGCTATCGAGGGGAAGGGCCGAGGTTTGGCTGAAGTACTTGGTCTTCAAGGACCTCAGGGATCGCGGCTACATAGTCAGGGACTTCAAGGGGATGAATTTGGAAGTATACGGGAAGGGGCCCCAGAGGAGGATCGCGAGGATCATCTACGAGGGCGGGGAGGCGAGCTTGGATGAGCTGAGGAGGGCGCTCAACGCCTCGGCGAGGGCCGGGAGGGAGCTCATATTGGCGGTCGTGGACAGGAGGACCGACATAGTGTACTATTCCTTGGGCGAGCTGGAGCTATGAGGTGGCCTATGGGTTGACGAGGTTCGCCGTGCCCAGGGGCATGAGGGATCTATGGCCCGAGGATTGGGCCAAGATGGCTTGGATGAGCGGGAGGATACTCGATGTCCTGGTCGGATATGGCTTCAAGCCCGTTGAGCCCTCGAAGATCGAGCTATTGGAAACGTTGGAGGCGAAGAGCGGCCCATCCATAAGGGAGGAGATCTATTGGTTCGAGGATAAGGCCGGCAGGTCCTTGGGCCTTAGGTTCGATCTCACGGTGGGGCTGGCCCGCATGGTCGCCGGGAGGCCGGACCTCCCGCTGCCGGCCAAGTTCTGCGCCATATCGGATATGTGGCGCTACGATGAGCCCCAATTCGCTAGGTATAGGCATTTTTGGCAATGGGATGCCGAGATCTTCGGATCCGAGCGCGTGGAGGCCGACGCGGAGGTCATCTCGGCGGGGATCGATGCCCTCCGGGCCGTGGGGATAAGGAACTTCGAGGTCAGGATAAGCGATAGGAAGCTGGCCGAGGGTTTCCTGAGGGCGATCGGCATCGGGGACCCGGCCCGGCTCGGGGAGGCCATAAGGATCCTAGATAAGCGCGGGAAGCTATCCCGGGGGGAGTTCCTCGGGGAGCTGAGATCCCTCGGCCTCGGGGAGGATCGGGTGGAGAGGGTTATGGAGTTCGTCTCCATAAGGGCGCCAATCGAGGAGGGATTGGGCAGGGCGAGGGGATTGGGCCTCGGGGGCGGGATGGCCGAGGAAGGATTGGGGGAGCTCGAGGGCTTGGCCGATGCCCTGAAGGGCTTTGGGATCGGCCAAGAGGCGGTCTTGGACCTCAGCGTGGTCAGGGGATTGGATTATTACGACGGCATCGTCTTCGAGGCCTACGATCGGGGAGGGGAGGACATAGGCGCGATATTCGGC
>JAWCOP010000079.1:0-4665 GCA_038847005.1 Bathyarchaeia archaeon
AAACCGCTCCTTTTTTCTTCATTTTTGGAAGCCCGGAAGTTTCTCAACGCCCCATGGGCAATAGATCCCTAAATCCCGAGGGCCGATCTGGGCAACCTTTATCTCCCAGGCTGGCGACTGAAGGACTCCCAGCAGCGGTGGGCATCGCTTGGGCAAATACGGCGGGTATATGGGCCAAGTCCTTCGGGTGGATCTTTCCTCAGGGTCTATCGAGGCGGAGGAGCTGGATTGGGAGATCGCGGCCAAATACGTTGGCGGGAGGGGTTATGCGGCGAAGCTACTTTACGATGGCCTCCCGAAAGGCATTGACCCCCTCTCCCCGGAGAACGTCCTAATATTCGCCACGGGGCCCGTTACAGGCCTCCCAGCGCCAACCTCCGGTAGGTTCTCCATATCGGCGAAGAGCCCGTTGACCGGCACCATAATGGACTCCAATTGCGGGGGATACATAGGGGTCGAGCTGAAGAGGGCGGGCTTTGACGCCGTCGTAGTGGAGGGGGCGAGCCCCAGCCCGGTTTACCTCCTAATTCGCAATGGGAGGGCCGAGCTCAAGTCAGCGGAGCATCTATGGGGAAAGCTAGTTGATGAGGCTCAGGAGAGGATAAGGAAGGAGGTCGGTGATGAGAGGGCGAAGGTGGCCTCCATAGGGCCGGCCGGGGAGAACAGGGTCAGGATCGCCTCCATAATGGCCGACGTCCACAGGGCCGCGGGGAGGGGGGGCCTAGGCGCGGTGATGGGGTCTAAGGGGCTCAAGGCGGTGGCCGCCATAGGCGATGAGAGGATCGAGCCCGCGAACGAGCGCGCCTTCCTGAGGGAGGTCAAGATCGTTAACGAGGTGCTCTCCCGGAATCCCCTGACGGGCGATACCTTGGGGAGATACGGAACCGCCTCCTTGGTCCACATAATAAACAGGGCCGGGATATTGCCGACGAGGAACTTCCAGCGGGGGACCTTCGAGGAGGCCGAGGCGGTGAGCGGGGAGGCGATAGCGAAGAGCATCCTCATCAAGAAGAGGGGCTGCTTCGCCTGCCCCATAATGTGCGGGAGGGTCACGAGGATAAAGGGTCCGGATGGGGAAATAACGAGCGAGGGGCCCGAGTACGAAACCGTATGGTCGCTCGGCCCTAATTGCGGGATCTCCGATATAGGCAGGATAGCCATGATAAACCACCTCTGCAACCTCTACGGGCTGGATACGATCTCCTTCGGTAATACGATCGGCTTTCTGATGGAGGCCCGAGAGAGGGGGTTGCTTGAGGTCGGAGAGCCCGACCTGAAATGGGGGAACCATGAGGCCGTTGAGGAGATGGTGAGGCTGACGGCCGAGCGGAGGGGGGTCGGGGAGCTGGCGTCGGAGGGCGTGAGGAGGATCTCGGAGAGGATAGGCGGGAAGGAGTTCGCCATGCACGTGAAGGGGATGGAGCTCCCGGCCTATGACCCCAGGGGGGCGAAGGGGCAGGGCCTCGCTTACGCGACATCGAATAGGGGCGGTTGCCACCTCAGGGCCTATATGATAGAGAGCGAGATACTGAGCCTTCCGCGCTATCTGGATCCTCTGAAGGGCGAGGGGAAGGCCGGGCTGGTGAAGAGGATGCAGGACGTCTTCGCCGTCTTGGATAGCATGATACTATGCAAATACACCACGCTGGCCCTGTTCAAGACCTTGGAATACGAGCCCTACTTCTACGCCCGCCTCCTCACGACCGCGACGGGCTTCTATTTCGATGAGGAGGAGTTCCGCAGGGCTGGGGAGAGGATTTACAACATCGAGCGCCTATTCAACGCCCGCGAGGGGTTCGGGAGGGCCGAAGATTCGTTGCCGCCGAGGTTAACTGGGGTCCCGATGCCCTCCGGCCCCGCCGAGGGACAGATCATAGACCTGGGCCCGATGCTTGACGAATATTATGCCCTGAGGGGATGGATGCCGAACGGCGTCCCATCCGATAAAAAGCTCCAAGAGCTCGGGATAATCTCGCAGCCCACATGGCCGAAGCTCCAAGTCGCCTTGGATCTGAGGGATTTGGAGGAGGCCCTCAGGATAGCCGAGCTCTCCCATAGGGGAGGGGCCGAATGGCTGGAGGCGGGCACGCCCTTGGTGAAGAGCGCGGGCATGAGGGCCGTCAGCGAGCTCAGGAAGAGGTTCCCATCGGCGACGATCGTCGCAGATCTAAAGACCTTGGACACGGGTTGGCTGGAAACGGAGATAGCGGTCCTAGCGGGCGCGGATATCGTTTCAATATCCGGGTTGGCCAGCGATAACACCATAAGGGATTCCGTCGGATGCGCTAGGAAATACGGGGCCAAGGTCATGGTGGACCTCTTGGAGGTGAGGGATCCGATCAAGCGCGCCAAGGAGATAGAGGCGCTGGGGGCCGATTACATATGCGCCCATTCGGCGATAGACGTGCAAAGGGATAGGGACCAAGAGGTGGATAGGAAGGTATCCCTCATAGCGGATCTCGCGAGATCCATATCGATCCCGCTCGCGGTCGCCGGGGGCATCCGATACGATACGGCGAGGAAGCTCGTGAGGGCTGGGGCCAAGATAATAATCGTCGGGGCGGCGGTGACCAGAGCGGCCGATCCCATGATGGCGACGAGGAGGATCGTTGAATCGATCCGCTCCTGAGCCCCTCACTCCGATATCCTCTTCAATTGATTCCTGTACATCTCGGCGACCTCCTTGGACGTGGTGGCATCCTCCGGGGATTTATCGGCCCTCCAGTTCCCGGTGAACCGCGGGAACCTCAGGGCGAAGCCGCTGCCCCTCCGAATCGAATCCTTGGAGCATGTGTGGAGCGGCGATAGGGAGATCTCATCCGCGGCTATTTCCATCACCAAGGACGGCACGAGCCATACATCGGGCTCGATCTGGGATTTGACCCTAGGATGCTTATGGCCGATGACGTAGGGCTTCATCTTCTCCGGCAAGGCTTTCAGGTCCTCATCGGTGAATCCGCTCCCGAGCTTGCATATGGTTTCGAACACATCCTCCTCATCGTTATAGGCGGCCATCAAAAGCGCGCCATATGTACCCGCCCTCTTCCCTCGCCCCATGAAGGCGCCCACGGGGACCAAGTCGAACGTATCTATCGCCTCCGCCTTGTAGGACCTCTTGTACTTTATCCAAAGCCATCCCCTAGCCCCGGCTTGATAAACGGAATTTTCCTGTAAGCTCTTCACCACCAAACCCTCGCAGCCCAAGGAGATCGCGTGTTCGAAATAGGCCTCCAGCTCCATGGGATCGCTGACGATCCTCCTCTCCGCGATCTTCACGAAATCCGTCTCCCTCACGATGCCCTCCAATTCCCTCCTCCTAACCGGATAGGGCTCGCGGGTTAGATCCCTGCCCGCGTAGAGGGCATCGAAGGCGAAGAAGATGACCGGGATCTCCTCCGCCATCTCCTCGACCATGTACTTCCTGCCCCTTCGCTGGGAAATCATCTGGAACGGCATCATCTCCCCCGTATTTGGATCGACCCCGACGCATTCGCCCTCCAAAACGGCCCCATTCGACTCCACGGCCTCCCTCAGATGCGATACCACATCCGGGAATTGCCCGGTTATGTTCTCCAATCTCCTCGAGAAAAGGAGGATCGAGTCGCCCGAGATATGGGCTTGAACCCTGAGCCCGTCGTACTTGTATTCCGCCGATCCCCGCCCGCCCAATTTCTCCAATATTTCGGATGGGGATGAGAGCCTCTCCGCCAGCATTGGCCTTATCGGCCTCCCGAGGATTATCCCGAACCTCTTTATGCCATCCAGCCCCTCCTCGGCGACCTTCTTGGCCACGTAGCCCAAGTCCGATGATAGGTTATACGCCCTCTCTATCTCCTCCCTCAGCTCCTTGGTGCCCGCGAAGGCCACCGATAGGGCATCGAGGATCGTCATATCCGCGATCCCCAGCCTCAACTTCCCCAGGGCCGTCCTGACGATATATTTGCCCTCCTTCGGGGAGGCGTTGTTGAGGAGCTTCGTGAGGAGCCTTATCTTCGAATCGACCGATCCCGGGCCCGTGGAGCGGGAGATCTTATCGAAGGCGTCGTGGACGTCCTCCACAGTCAGCGCCTCGCGGAACAGGGTCGATTGGGACCTCCTCTCCAATAGAACCTCGGTTGCCCTCCCAAGATCCCCGACCCTCCGATAGAGCTCCTCCACCTCCCCCTCCCGCTTGCCCGATGAGGCGGCGATGGCCCTTATGGCGAGCTTCTCCGCAACGCCGAGCTCGATCCCCATATAATCGGGGCATATCTTCCCTTGGGAAAGGTACACGACCTTATCTATGATCCCCTTCGGCGTCCGCCTGAATAGATCCGCCAATAGCTCCGTCATCTCGAGCCTTTTGGTGGTGGCCTCTATCCTCTCATAAGCATCCGCTATGATCGAGTACTTCAATGCTCCCCGGCGGGATTTTATGGTGCCGCCCTTAATTTACCTTATCGCCAAAGCCCCTTCGGCCATCCCGCTCGGGGGTTCCGAAACCCGATTTCGGTTAACAATCGTTCTCAAAGCTTATAAGAGCGCCCCCGAATGCCCGCGGGGAGAGCCTATGGGGAGCTCATCGATGGGGGGCGGGGGATTCGCGTCTTCTTGGCCCGCGAAGATCCAAGGATCATGGATAGATCCTCGAGTTGATGGACCATGGCCGATGCTCCGGTGCTCATA
>JAWCOP010000080.1:0-4636 GCA_038847005.1 Bathyarchaeia archaeon
CCACTGCCGGGTAGGCTTTCCCCTTGCAAACCAATAGCAACGCGGCCGCTGCGGGGAGGGTGACCGTTTCATCCTTGTAGGGCCCGAAGCTCTCCCCGCCCAGATTGAGCTTTGGGGCTTCGATCACGCGGACCCTCTCCTCTCCCTCGAAGGCCACGGCATCGAGGAACGGCTCGAAATCCTCAATCTCCCCAATCCTCAAGGGCATGACAATCAAGCCCGTCTTCCCGTTAAGGCTACCGGGCAACCTGATTAGCCTATGCAGATCGGTCGTTACGACTACGTCTATATTCACCGATGCCAAACTTATGGCCTTCCGGATGATCGCCCCCCATCCCTTTCCTCCCGCGCGCTTCCTCAGCCCCCATCCCCTCCCATTGAGCCAATCCCTCAGGAGCGAATCCCTCTCCTCCACTATCGCCCTAGCCGCCTTGGGCGCTAGGCCGATCGCCCTGAGCTCCCCCTCATTACAGCGGGCCAATATCTCCGAAATGGCCTTGGAAATCCTCCCCGCCCAGCCGGGGGAGAGCGGCGAGGGGGCCATCCCTCCCGATATGGAGAAGCCGTGGGCGGAGGGATCGATGCCGATCCCCATCAAATAATCCACTATCTCCCTCCTCTCCGATTCCCCCAATTTCAAAACTTCCTCGGATCGGACGTGAAGGTGATAACCCCTATGCCCGGAGAAATAGGCGGACATCTCTGATTGGGCGATGCCGAAGTCCGAACGGAGGCTCTCGATAAGCTTCATGAGCTCATCCTTCGCCCTTTCTAAGCAGGATTCGCACATCCACGCCTCCTCCCTGAGCCCCTCGGCCCCGCATTTCGGGCAGGCCCTTGGGGCCGGGCCCGCGCCGGCCGCCCCGCATGCGCAAGCCCATCTATCATGCTCGAACTTGCAGGGGGCCTCCAAGTGATCGGCGTCTATGTCGAAGCATAGATCCGCCCCGAGCCATCCCTTCCTTTCCATCTCCGCCCTAGGATCCCCATAGATGGCTGTGGAGTGGTAAGCATCGGAGGGAACCCTCTCCCTCAGGAAAGCGATGAGCTCCTCCTCGGATGAAAAGCCCCTATGCCTAAGCATGAACTTCTCCCCGAAGAAGAGGAAGCCGAACTCCCTGCTCGCCAACTCACTCGGCGGCCTAACTCGGGATGGCCTCCTAGCGTAATACTCGCCGAACTTCCCCTTGGCGAATGAGAGGGCGAGGGCCCTCCTCCGCTCATCCATCCCGATCGGGGCTCACGGGGCTCGGAGGGGCTTTAACGGTTTCGGCGCCCCCAGCCCGGCGGATCCGGCGCAATCCGAGCCTCCTTTCGTAATACGCCATCGGATGCTTTATCCCACCGCATTCGCCCTCGGGGCCGATGCAGAGCCCATGGGTCCTCATGGTATCGCATTTCGGGGGTTTGTATTTCGTTCGGCTCCCCCTCAGGCCGAATATATGCTCCACCTGATACTTGGTCTTCCTCCCATCGAAATCGGCCGAGGATTGGAAGACCCGGATTATTTCGTCCTCGCCCAACCCCACCCCGGCCAAGAAGGCCGTTAGGGCGAACCTGCCCATATGGGATATATTCCTACCATGAACGGCCCCTTCGTAGAGGCTCTTGATGCATGGCGGCATCGCCTCGGGGATCAGGCCCTTCGGCGCCTCAACGTATTCCGCCATGCCCCTCGCGGATTCCGCCAGCCCCCTGAGGTTGCTTAGGATGGGCTTGAGGAACCCCGGCTCCCCATCGGGGGGCGCTGAAAGCCTTTCGAGGATCCTCCTATAGACCTCCTCCTGTATGAGCCTTGCGAGCTCCTCCCTAGTGAGGCTCACCCATCCTCCCGATAAGATCCTATTGCAAAGCTTCCACTTCCCATGCCGGAGGGAGGCGGTATCCCTTAGATAATCCGCGAAGTGCAGCTCAAACTCGTGGAGCCTACCCGAGCGGCGATCCCCGCCGGCCCGTATCCTCATCCCGAAGGTCCCCTCGCCTATCCTCCGTATCTTCTCGGGCGAATCCTCCCTGAGGAAGCCATAGGCCCTCTTGGCCTCGGCCAAGGCGAAGCGCCTCTGGGCCCCTTGATCCCCAATTAGGCTCATGAGCATCAGGGCGACCGGATACGAGAGGATCTCGATCTCCTCTTCCCCCCTCTTCCACTCCGAGATCCCCGCTCCGAGCATCGCCCCCTTGGCGCGCTCCTCGGCCCTGGCCAAGATCGGGCGGAGCTCCTGGGAGGCGAGGTCCTCCAGCGTCAGGCCCTTGGACTTGACGTACTCGACAGCCTCCGCCGAGAAGGGATATTTGGCTAGGTCTATCTTCCCGAACCTCGCCTACTCCGGTTCTATCCTCGGGGCCAGATAATAGAGGAGCCTCCCCCCGCTTGGGGGCTCGAAATTGAGCCTCAGGGGCATATTGGTCGAGAGCTCCACGGTCACGAGCTCCGACGTCGACGCGCCGGCCTTGACCATCTCGGAGAGATAGCTTAGGGCGAACGCTGCCTTGGAGGGCTCCTTGACCTCCAGCTCCACGATCCCCCCATCCTTGGATAGCTCTATCGATGCGCTGCTGAGCTCCGATGAGCTCTTGACCACGAACCTCCCGGGCTCCACCTCGAACCTGACGCTCTCGCTTATCAGCTTGGCGTCCTCGATCACCTCGCTAAGGAGCTGGGATGGGAGCTTCGCCTTGGCATTGAAGCTTATATTCGGGGTCGGGACCTCCTCCTCAACGTGCTCCAAAGTTGGGAGGGTGAACTTCTTCACGGCCTTCCCCTTGAGCGTCAATTCGAGCTTCCTCGTCTTTCCATCGTAGGACAGCTCCAGCCTTTCATCGCTCTTCGCCCTCCTCAGGAGCTTCAAAAGATCGGATAACGCGATCCTTATCCTCTCGGGCTGTGGACAGCTATAGGATTCGAAGGCCGAGCTCGGCAGCTCGAAATCCACCATGGCCACGTGGGAGGGATCCATCGACCTCAGCTTTATCCCGCTGGGATCGGCTTGGAAATCGGCCTCCTCCACGAGGGTCGATATGGCGGCCATTAGGTTTCTGAGGAGCCTCGCGTCCGAAACGGCGACGTTGAACAATCCCCATCAATCCCCGGGCGATTCCCCAGCGATCGAATAGCCGGGGCCCCTTAATAGGATTTGGGGCCTAGGTGGTTTCCCTCCATGTATAGGAGCATTTGGTGCATCTGAAGAATTGGGTCGAGGATTCATCCGCCCCCCGCGTCTGCACCATCCAATAGAAGGCCCTCTTATTGCCGCATTTGGGGCATTCGGCCTTGGCCGTAGGGAGGGTCCTCAGCTTCTGCTCCTCCCTCCCTATGACCACAACGTTCTCCCTCTCCCGCTTTATCCGCCTCACTTCCTTCTCCTTCGAGCTCAGCTCGTAGCCGCACTTCGGGCAGGTGAACAAAACGCTGCCCTCCCTCTTGCTGGGGATCAGCGCTGTATCGCATTTGGGGCAGAACTTCAACGGCGCATCAATCCCTCACGGGGTAGGGACTCGAAATTTAAGCATTGCGGATCGACCTAGCCAGCAGGGCCGCCACCCTCAGGGGCTCCGGGAGCCCCCCCTTGGCGATGCGGGTGAGCTCCAAAACCCTCGATGCCGCGTCTTGGGAAATCCCCTCCAAGACGGCCCTTATGGCCGGGCCTTTCCTCGCTCGGATCTCCAAACCCTCCTTTGCGATGGCCATGATGGGTAAACCGGTCATAGAATGGAGCTTCCCCGGATCCAAGGTTTGGCCAGCCAGATCGAGGCCGGGCAACATTAGGAGCCTCAGCTGGCCGAAGTGCTTTGACCCGAGCGCCATGCCCCCTATTGCCTCCCCCAGATCCGAGCCCGTTGGGACCTTGCGCCACATTGCCCCATCGAGCCAAAGGCCGCCGCGGAAGACAACCCCGGCCAGCGCGATCCCCTCGCGGCCCCGGAGGGGGGCGGCGCCAATCCCGAGTATCCTCAGCTCACTCTTCACGGCTCGGATCTCGCGAGGGCCATTGGAGCCCGGCCAAGGCCCTCTGGAGGAGCCCGGAGAGGGCATCCGGGGATGGCCCCCCGGCTCTGCAGATGAGCTCGACCGCATCTCCCATCCTCTCGATCCCAACTATCCAAGCGTAGACCAACAACGCCTCGGCGGCGTTCGCTATATCGCCCCTCTTGGAGCGCTTGGGCAGGAGCGCCCTAGCCCCGCACCTCTTGGCGGCCTCGGCCAATACGGCATCGCTGACCTTGAGGCCGCGCGGCCTGCCCTCCGATATTGAGGCCGCGAGCGAGCAGATGAAGTTCACGTAGGCATCGCCGAGCTGGGCGAGGCCCCTATCCCTCAATACCTCCTCCAGCGCCCTTCGACTCAACCCATTCCCTCATTGCCCTATCGAATCCATCGGCCAATTCATCCATGGTGGATTGGATCCTCTTCAAGGCCCTCTCAATCGCCTCCCTAGGCTTTCTGGGCTTCCGCGTCCTTACGTAGAATATAGCCGATGGGATGAGCGGATGGGGGATATCGTATCCCGCTAGCTCCACCGATTCGTCCTCGCATAGGAAGCCCTGGAGCAGGCTACAAAAGGTGTGCCCCTCGTCTATCTCGAACTTCAGCTCGTTCCCCTCCTCCTTGATCAACTTTAGCCTCAAGGAGCTCCCC
>JAWCOP010000081.1:0-4628 GCA_038847005.1 Bathyarchaeia archaeon
CTCGCCATTGGACAAGGAGGCGATATTGGAATCGGTCCGGAAGACCGGCAGGCTCATAATAGCCGAGGAGGCCTGCAAAACGGGCGGGTTCGGGGCCGAGCTGGCCGCCATCGCGGCGGAGGAGGCGATAGATGCGCTCGATGCGCCCATAAGGCGCGTCGCCGCCTTCGACGTCCCGATACCCTTCAGCCCACCGCTGGAGGATTACGTGATACCGAACAAGGAAAGGATCGCGGAGGCTGTGAGGAGCGTCGTATGATCGGATCCGAAGCTGATCCGGGCCCTTCGGGGTGGAACTAGCTTGGTGACGAAAATTACCATGCCGAAGTTCGGCTGGACGATGACCGAGGGCAAAATAGTTAGGTGGCTCAAGAAGGAGGGGGATATGGTCGAGAAGGGGGAGCCCCTATTCGAGATCGAGACCGAGAAGATGGAGACGGAGGTCGAGGCCGTAGCCTCCGGCATCCTCAGGAAGATATTGGCGCCGGAGGGCTCGGTGGTCGAGGTCGCGAAGCCAATCGCCATACTTTGCGATCCCGGGGAGGAGCTCCCACCGCTGGAGGAGATCCTCGAGGGGGCCCCGGCGCCCGAGGCGGCCCCCAAGGCCGAGGCGGTCGCGGCGCCGGCCGAGAGGCCCGCCAAACCCGTCAGGGCATCGCCCTTGGCCAAGAAGATCGCCTCGGAGCACGGCATAGACCTGTCGCAATTGGAGGGGACGGGCCCGGGCGGGCTGATAGTGAAGGAGGACGTCCTCAAGGCCATCGAGGCCAAGGAGGCCGCGGCCAAGCCCATCGTTGTGGAAAAGCCGGTCGAGGCGGTTAAGCCCGTGGAAGCGAAGCCCCCGGAGGCCCCGGCGATCCCGGAGCTCCCGAAGGCCGGTAAGGTGATCCCATTGGAGGGGATGAGGAAGGCCATAGCCGATAGGTTATCCCTCTCCGCCAGGACGGCCGTGAGGGTCACCCTAACTGCCGAGGTTGATATGACGGAGGCAGTGAGGTTCAGGGATCAGCTCATGGAGGAGGTGGAGCGCCGATCCAAGGTCAGGCTCTCCTTCACCCATATGGCCATCAAGGCCGCGGCTAAGGCCTTGGAGAGGCATCCGATCATAAACTCCCTCCTGATCGGGGACGAAATACGCCTCATGGAGGAGATAAACGTGGGCTTCGCCGTGGCCCTCGAGGAGGGGCTGATGGTCCCGGTGGTTCGGAACGCCAATAAGAAATCTTTGTTCGAGATCGCATCGGAGGTGAACGGGCTCGCGGAGAGGGCGAGGAGGCGCGAGCTCTCCCCATCCGACGTCGCCGACGGGACCTTCACCATAACCAACTTGGGCATGTACGGCGTCGATGGCTTCACCCCAGTCATCAACCCTCCCCAAACCGCGATACTCGGGATCGGGAGGGTCGCCCAGAGGCCCTCCGTGGTTAATGGGAGGATCGAGCCGCGGTGGATCGCCATCCTCAGCTTGGCCTTCGATCATAGGGCCTACGATGGAGTTCCGGCCGCGCAATTCCTCCAAACGCTAAGGGAGATCCTCGAGAGGCCCTATGAGCTCCTCGTTTGAGAGGGGGCCCCTTGGGCCATGCCCTTTGAGGCCCGGAACCTGAGGATCACATCGGCGGCTATCCTCGCGGCCGAGGCGCATACGAGCGGGCATTTCTCCCTCCCCCCGGCCCTCCTCCAAGCCTCCGCCTCCTCGGGCCTCTTGAGGTCGAAGTGCCTCCCGAAGAGCCTCTCCTGAATCCCGTAGCAAAGGCTCGACCCATGCTCCGCCTTGAACCTCTCATAAACCTCCCGTCCGAGCGCCATGCATTCATCGTAAGACTTGCGGTCATCGAGCCTATCGCTGCCGGCCGCGAGCCCAACGGCCATCAGCGCCCCCACCAAGGCGCCGCACGTCTCCCCCATGCGTGCGATCCCGCCGGATAGGGGGAAGCTGGCCCTCAGGGCCTCGCCATCCCCCAAGCCGAGGGTTTCTTGGAGCGCCGCCAGCGTGCATCGGCAACAGCCCATATAGGCCTTATCGTAATCGTGGGCCGCCTTGGCCGCCTTTTCGATCAATCCCTCATCGGGAGCCGTAGCGCGGGTCATTCCGCTCCCCCAATCCAATCAACCGCTTATTCCCCGGCATAGGGGAATCCCTTTTATCAAATTTTCCAAATCCGAAGATCATGGGGGAGGAGGCGCTGGGAGGGATGGGATCCCCCAACGGCCCCCGCATCCCATCCGGGATCGGGCGCTGGCGCCTGCTGGATTTGGAATCGGAGGACCCGGCCATGAACATGGCCTTGGAGGAGGCCATAGCGAGGGCCGTGGGTATGGGGGTTTCGGCGAGCACCGTGAGGTTCTGGAGGAACGAGGGCGCGGTGGTCATAGGGAGGTTCCAGAGCGCGAGGCTCGAGGTGGACCTCGATGCCTGCAAGCGCCATGGCATAAGGGTGATCCGGAGGTTCACGGGCGGCGGCGCCGTATATCAGGATCTAGGCAACCTGAACTTCGCCGTTTCCATCCCATCCGATAACCTGCCCAAGGCCGATTGGCTCCCCGCGCTCCCGCTCCTATCCTCGCCAGTGGTTTCGGCCTTGAGGTCCTTGGGCTTCGATGCGGAGCTATGCGGGATGAAGATAAGGATCGGCAGGGCGAAGGTCTCCGGATTGGCCGGATGCCTCAGATGGGGATGCGGGTTCCTCCACGGGACCCTCTTGGTCGATTCAGACCTCTCGAGGATGAGGGAATTGCTGATCGCGCCGCGGGAGGCCTCCGGTTACGTCAGGAGCGTTCCCGATGAAGTCGCGAACCTAAGGGACTTCAGGGATGGGATCGATATCGAGGGCCTGAAGAGGGCCCTCTCCCGATCTTTCGAGGAGGCCTTCGGACGGGCCCCCGTTTCGATCGGGCTCACGGATTTTGAGGCCGAATTTGCGGATTCGCTATATGGGGATAAGTATTCCAGCGAGGAATGGAATTTGACCCCTTAAGGGCCCAAATCAAAGCCCTCCCCCCGACCGCAGAAGCGCGATTGAATAGGCCCCGGCCCAGTTGGGGCGGAGGACCCTATAGGCAAACCGATCGATTTAGAAGGCCATCCCGGCTGGATATGGGAAAGGGGGATGGGGCGTTGGGCCGGATTTCCGAGATGATACATCGTTGGCTAATCCCGAAGGCGGAATCGGTCATGAGGAGCCCCCCGCGGACGATCGAGGGCAGCTCCAGCGTTCTGGAGGCCGTTAGGGTGATGACGGATCTCGGCATAGGGAGCCTTATCGTAACGCGGCAGGGAAGGCCGGTCGGCATATTCACTAGGCGCGATCTGATGAGGAGGGTCATAGAAAGGGGGCTGGATATAGAGCGCACGATCGTTGAGGAGGTTGCCTCCTCGCCCTTGATATCGATAGGCCCCAAGACCGATTTGGCCAGCGCCGTGGAGCTCATGAGGTCGAAGGGGATCTCGAGGCTGGCGGTGATGCGCGACGGGGCCCTGCTCGGGATCTTGACGATGACCGACATAAGGCTGAAGTTCCCAAAGGGATACCTATCCCCTTGGGTCGTACTGAAGCGGTTCTTGGTGGATACGATCGCATATATCACCTTCTGGTCGGGCATATGGACCTTCGTGCAGATCTACGTCCTAAAGTTCACGCTGACCCAATACGTTGCCAACGCCGCCATAGGATCGATCCTCACGATGGCCTTCGGGGGTATATACGGCAGGTATCTGGATGCCCTCAGGAGGAGGGCCGACGTTTGAGCTCGGAGCCAAGCGCCCCTTCGATCCCATGCGCGGGGGCGGCTTTTTATTCAGCATTCGTGGTGATCGATTGGCCAGCTCCCGGGCCTGGGGGCCCGATCCCGGGTTTCCTCGCGGGCAGCGCTATATATTTGGCCCTCGCTAAGTCATTTGGAGGGCATCGATGATGGTCGGCTCAATACCGAGGGCGTTGACCATCGCGGGCTCCGATTCCGGGGGCGGGGCCGGGATACAGGCCGATCTGAAGACCTTCGCGGCCCTAGGTGTCCATGGGATGAGCGCAATAACTGCCGTGACGGCCCAGAACACCGTGGGCGTGGCGGCGATCCAAGATATAGACCCGGAGGTCGTAAGGGCCCAGATAAGGGCCGTGGTGGAGGACATAGGGATAGACGCCGCGAAGACCGGGATGCTCCACACGCGCGAGGTCATAGTGCTGGTCGCCCAAGAGCTCTCGCGCGCAAATGTCCCGATCGTCGTCGATCCAGTCATGGTGGCGAAGAGCGGGGCTAGGCTCCTGAGGCCCGACGCGGTCGATGCCTTGGTGGGGGACCTGTTGCCAATAAGCACCGTCGTGACCCCGAACGCGATGGAGGCCGGGGCGATATCGGGGATCGAGGTCGGGGATTTGGAGGGCGCCAAAAGGGCCGCCGAGGCGATCGCCCGCCTCGGGCCCAAGGTCGTCGTCGTTAAGGGCGGGCATCTGGGCGGGGATAGGGCCGTGGACGTGGTCTACGATGGGGATTTCCACCTCCTCGATGGCGAGAGGATCGCCTCCAAGGCCACCCATGGGACCGGGTGCAGCTTCGCCTCCGCCATAGCGGCCGGATTGGCGAAGGGAAAGGCGCCCTTTGAGGCCATCAAGGAGGCGAAGGAGTTC
>JAWCOP010000082.1:0-4606 GCA_038847005.1 Bathyarchaeia archaeon
AAGGGCGGCCTCGGACAACGGGGTCGCGATGGAGGCGAGCGGGGTTTGGAGGGTCCCGGACGAATGGTTCCTCAGGGAATGCCTAAAGCAGGGCGTCAAGGTATCGGTGGGGAGCGATGCCCATGACCCGGGATCGGTTGGGCAAACCGCCTATGCCATCGGCCTTTTGAGGGCCGTCGGCGCCGGCCCCGAGGACCTCTTCATCCCGTCCCTAGCCCTTCGCCACCCCTATCGGGACTAGCCTCGCCACCTTCGTGGCTATGCCCAGCGAGTGGCTGACCTCCGCCACCCTATCCACGTCCTTATAGGCATCGGGGGCCTCCTCGCTGATGACCGCCATGCTCGCCGCCATGACCAATATCCCCCTCCCCTCGAGGCCCTTTTTGACATCGCTGCCCCAATACCTCCTCTTCGCCTCGGCCCTGCTCATGTAGCGGCCGGCGCCGTGGGCCGTCGACCCGAAGCTTATCTCCATCGCCCTTTGGGATCCCAGCATTATCCAGGAGCTCGTCCCCATGCTGCCCGGTATCAGGACCGGTTGGCCGATCTCCCTATAGGCCTTCGGGATCGCGGAATGGCCCGGCGGGAAGGCCCTCGTGGCGCCCTTCCTATGGACGAAGACCTTCCTAGCGGCCCCATCGACCCCATGCTCCTCTATCTTGGCTATGTTATGGGCCACGTCGTATATCAGCCTCAGGCCAAACTCCTCAGCGGGCCTCTTGAAGGTCCTTTGGAACGCCTCCCTCGTCCAATGGGTTATCATCTGCCTATTGACCCAGGCGAAGTTGCAAGCGGCCGCCATCGCGGGCAGGTAATCCTCCGCCTCCCTGCTCTTCCCCGGGGCGCAGGCCAGCTCCCTATCGGGCAGCTTTATGCCGTACTTATGCGTCGCCCTCTCCATTATCCTGAGGTAATCGCTGCATATCTGATGGCCGAACCCCCTGCTGCCCGTATGGACGAAGACGACTATCGATCCCTCGCCCTCGATCCCGAATAGCTTCGCGGCCCTTTCGTCGAAGACCTTATCGACCCTATCGATCTCTATGAAGTGGTTCCCGCTGCCCAAGCTCCCGAGCTGAGGGGCGCCCCTCGATTTGGCCGTTTGGGAGACCTTCGAGGCATCCGCCATCTCCATGCAGCCGCCCTCCTCGCAATTCTCCGCGTCCTCCGGCCATCCATAGCCCCTATCTATGGCCCATTGGACCCCCTCCTCGACCGCCTTATCCAGTTCCGAGGGCGATAGCCTGATCTGGCCCCTGCTCCCGAGGCCCGATGGGATCAGGTCGAACATGGTGGCGAGGAGCTTCGATAGCGATGGCCTTATCTCCTCTTCGGTCAGGTTCGTCGCCATCGCCCTGACGCCGCAATTGGAGACGATGAAGTTGTTGGCTATGAAGTTATGGCCCGGGTCCTCGACGGTGAAGTCGTATACGAACCCGCCGAGCGTAATTTCCTCCTTCTCGGCGATCTCGTCCCAAACGGCCCCGCATCGGCCCAAGCCCCTCGTCGCCGACCTCAGGAACTCTTGGAACGCCGGGAAATCCGCCGGGATCCGGGGCGGCGATGTCCGCCCCTCATACGCGGAGCGCTCTATGAAGCGATAGTTCGCGCCCCCCGGCCCCAGGCTTTCGTAGATCTCCTTCGCGGTGGCCCCGCCCGCCCGCATCGCCACGGCGACCTGCGCTATTTCGGCCCTCCTCAGAACGGCCTCCCGCTTCAGGATCAGATAGGCGACGGCGGCGCTCGCCAAATGGCTCTTCTCCCTATTATATTCGAAGCCTATCGCGCTCCATAGCTTGATCAGGTTCTCCGGCGCCCCGGATATTTGGAGGCGGAGCCTCGCCGAGGGAACGCCGTCCACTCCGATATAGGCCCCCGGCTCGGGCTCCAGGACGCTGGCGGACACGCCGAAGCCCTTCAGGAGCTCGGCGATCTGCCGCATGAATAGGAAACCGCTTTCGATGCGATCCCGCTTCTTGTTCTGGGATAGGATCGGGGCGTAGAAGGTGCGCCCGTGGCCCGTCATCGTCTTCGGGGCCGAGAGCTCCGCCCCGAAGAAGCTCGCCAAGAAGAGGCGCTTTTGCCAAAGCGGCAACCCGAAGAGCCAATGGGGCAGGAGGAAATCCCGCCGCGCCTTCGATCCATTCGGGACCCCGAGGGCCATTAGGAGAGCCGGGAAGCTCCTCCCAACGACCTTGAAGCTGAACTCCTCCGTTTCGAAGCCCTTCTCCCCGTACTTGGTCCTTATCCGCCCCCTCCTCCGCCGCGAGTATATCCTCGACGGAGTGAAGCCGAGCCTCCTCACGTCGGCCCTTATATCCTCCAGATCCTCCCTCCTGCCGAAGAAGTTCACGCAATGGGTCCTCTCCGTGAACGTCAGCGAACCATCGCCCAGCAGAAAGCCCATTATCTTCAGCAGGATGGGGAATTTCGGCGAATCCGCTTTGAGCGGGATCAGGCCCCTCCTCCTGAGCTCGGCGATCACGGCGCCCTTATCGCAGGGGATCCGGAGGGCCTCGATGTCCCCCTCCGCGATTATTACCTCGGCCGGCGGCTCCTCGTAAGGGACCCCCTGGAATGGGTGGACGGCCACCAGATCCCCCTCGTCCAATTCCCGGAGCGGGATCATCCCCGCGGGCGTTAGGAAGGGATGGTCCTCGGTCGCCATCACCTCGTAGCCCAGCTTGGACCTGACCCTGAAGACCTTACCCTTCGGCGGCAACTTCAGGAACCTTATTATCCCTGTATCCCGCACCGTTCCACCGGCCCCAACGCATTTGATCCTCTGCCTCGCCCAATCCCCCTCGAACCGCTCGATGGGGATCCTGAATCCTAGCTCGTGGAGGATCGAGCTATCGCCGGATAGGCAATTTATATCGTAGCCGACTCCACCGGGGCTAACGACGCCCTCGTCGTAATCGGTGGCGGCGACCCCGCCTATCGGGAACCCATATCCCTCGTGGCCGTCCGGCAGCGTGATGGACCATTTGTATATCCCCGGCAGGAAGGAGACGTTGGCGCATTGCTCCAATGTGGCATCGGAGAGCATCTTCTCCAATAGCGCCTCGTCGGCGTATACCCTCCCGGGGACCCTCATCCCCTGCTTATAGGATTGGGGGATTTCCCAGATGAACCTATCAACGCGCTTGAGGGCGCTTGATGGGAAGACCATGGCGCGATCCCTCCAAATCGGCTTTGAGCCCCCAAGGGGGCCCGCGCCCAAATTAACCTTCCCCTCCGGCCCGGCCCTCAAAGGTCCAAGAGGAACCTGACCTTGGCGCCCTTGGGCAAGCGGATTATCTCCATCCCATGGTAGGTGACGGCCTTCACCTCCATCTTCGGCCCATGCCTCGCCGGGTCGAACTCCTCCCCGAAGGCCCTTCCATGGAGGCGATAGCCGCCCTCTTGGCCCGAGGGGATTATGCGGACCTCGAACTTGGAATATAGCATCCGGTCGGCATCGAACTTCACCAGCAGCGCCTCGAGCCAGCCGTATAGGAGCTCCTCCAGATCCCACCCCTCGACCTCGAACCGATCCTCCGCGATCGGCCTGATCGAGGCCGTATCGGCCATTACGTCGAACAGGGCCAAGGCGGCGCTCTCGAACGCCTCCTCCAAGGTCCTCCCCCAGGCCTCTATGTAGGCATCGCCGCTATGCTCCAGCTGCCTGAACCCGCGATCCCCCTTCAAGGCGGCCCCCAAGCCCTCCCCTCGGCCCCCCGAGGCAAAAAATTTAGCCCTCTCCGCCAATGGCCCCCTATGGCCTTATGGGGGCCGGGATGGCCGAGCGGACAAAGGCGCAGGCCTTGAGAGCCTGTGGCCCCTTGGGCCCCGTGGGTTCGAATCCCACTCCCGGCGCCAAGCAAAGATGCCGCTTTTTCAGCCCTTCGGCTTTAATTCCTATGGCGCGTTTTCGATTGTTTCGATTTTCGGATCTTCCCCACGGATTTGTTATTGCGTTTATATGGATCCCTCCTCGCAGCCTTAAACCGAGGTCGAGAGCCGGAAGGAGCTCGCGCGCCCAATGAGCCTTCATCAATACGTCAATGCGTGAATCGAAAAAGCCAAGAAAAATTAAGCCACAAGGTATTTAAGCCCCCATCCATATTTACCCTTGAAAAGGAACGTCTAGTAATGAAATTTCACTAAATATTATCAGAAGACTTTAAGGGAAGGAGAATGGAGAAGGCGAAAAGAGGCTTCGCCATTCACCTCATAGTCTACGCAATCGCCAACGTCGTGCTCATCGCCATTAACTTGGTGCATGCGCCTAAAACGATTTGGTTTTCTACCCCTATTGGGGTTGGGCCTCCTATGGCGGATTCCCATCGCGAATTTCATCCTTCATAGACCGCTTTGCGGTGACCAACCGTTCGAATTATTACTTGACCCTTCAATATTTGATAGATTATTCTGTAATCCCCTACTCGTAAAGATAGAAGTCCGCCGAGGCGACCCCTCAACGGTTTTCCGATGAACGGATTCTCCCCCAAGATCTTCACTTCTCTAAGGACCCTGATCTGAACTTGTCTATCGAGTTCCCTCAGCCTCCTCAGGAACTCCTTGGTAAAGACCAGCTCATATCTCTCGCTCATTGAGGCCAAGC
>JAWCOP010000083.1:0-4502 GCA_038847005.1 Bathyarchaeia archaeon
GTTGAGGGCGAGGCCCTCGAGGAGGGATCTGGAGCTGCTCTTCGTAGGGATCGCCCATGAAACGAGGGCCTTCTCGATAGCCACCAGGGAGGCGTTCCTAATCGCCGGCGAGGCGATCAAGGCCGGCTCCAAGCCCCCCGAGCTATTCTCGTTGATAAGGCCGCAGATGGATAGATCCGAGCGAATAGCTAGGCTGAAGGGATCCCAGAGGATGGAGCTGAGGACCCATGGGGATTGGATAATCGCCTCATCCCGCGTGGATTCCTTCCAAGCCTCGGTCGCTAGGGCCCTCATCAACTTGGGCGCCGACTTGGCGATCGTTGGAGGGGGGAAGGGGGAGGCGAAGGTGAGCCTCCGATCTACCGACGCCTTCTCCAAGGGGACCGGGATCCACTTGGGCAGGGACGTCGCTCAGCCCATAGGGAAAGCCTTCGATGGGACCGGGGGCGGCCATAGCACGGCCGCGGGGATAAGCGGCCGAGGCCAACCGGCGGAGCTAATGGACGCGTGCTATGATGCCATCTCCGCCCTGCTCAAGCGATCCGAGGGGGGAGGGATGGGGGCCCCGGCGGATAGGACCTCCGACGATCGGGCATAATCGATCCCCGAGAGGCGGATCGCGATGCCGCAAATAGAGGCCAAGGATTTCTCATTCACCTACTCCGGCTCCCCGAGCCCCTCCATAAGGGATCTGAACTTGGAGATCGAGAGGGGGGAGTTCATACTCCTGACCGGCCCGAGCGGCTGCGGTAAGACGACCCTTTGCAGATGCCTCAACGGCCTCATCCCTAACTTCTATGCGGGCCATTGGGAGGGCGAGTTCCGGGTATGCGGCATCGATATCGCCAAGGCCAAAACGTATGAATTGGCCAAGCTCGTGGGCCACGTATTCCAGAACCCCGAGAACCAGCTCTTCTCCCTTTCGGTCGAGAGGGAGATCGCGCTCGGCCCGGAGAACTTGGGCCTACCGAGGGATGAGATACGCGATAGGGTGGAATGGGCCATGGGGCTGGTGGGGATCTCGGGCCTGAGGGATATGGCACCCTACGAGCTCTCCGGGGGCCAGCAACAAAAGGTCGCGATAGCCTCCGTGCTCGCCATGAGGCCCGAGGTCTTGGTCCTCGACGAGCCCACCTCGTTCCTCGACCCCAAGTCCGCCAAGGCGATATTGGGGACGATAGCGCGATTGAACGAGGAGCTCGATATGACGGTGATATTGGTTGAGCATAGGTTGGACCTAGCGGCTAGGCTCGTGGATAGGGTCCTCGTCATGAGCGAGGGGAGGCTGGCCCTCGATGGGGGGCCTAAGGAGATATTCGGGAAGGCCGCGCACCTGATGGGAGTGGGGCTGCCGAAGGTAACGCTCCTTTTCCAAATGTTGCGCGAGGATGGGCTGGAGGTGGGGATCCCCACGACGGTCGAGGAGGCCTCCGAGATCCTGAGGGGGTTGCTCGATTGATAGAGGTCGAGGGGCTCGTCTTCAGGTATCCGAACGGGTTCGAGGCGCTCAGGGGAGTGGATTTGAGGATAGGGGATGGGGAGTTCGTGGCCATAATGGGGGAGAACGGCGCGGGGAAGACGACCTTGGTCAAGCACTTCAACGGCCTCCTCAAGCCAACCGGGGGCCGGGTCCTGATCGATGGGCTCGATACCAAGGGGGCCAGCGTCGCGGAGCTCTCCAGATCCGTGGGCTTGGTCTTCCAGAACCCCGATCGCCAGCTCTTCAGCGAAACCGTCAGGGATGAGGTGGCCTTCGCGCTGAGGAACTTCGGGTTCAGCGATGAGATAATCGATAAGAGGGTAAAGAGGATCCTCAGGTTGCTGGACCTGAGCGAGTACGCCGATACTTCCCCATTCCTCCTCAGCGGTGGGGAGAGGAAGAGGGTCGCCCTCGCCTCGGTCTTGGTGTGGGATCCGAAGCACGTCGTCTTGGATGAGCCGACCATAGGCCAGGACTACCTCCAGAAGGAGCGCCTCAGGAACCTGATAATGCAGATCAACAACCAGGGGAAGACCGTCGTGATCGTTACGCACGACGTGGAGTTCGTGGCCGAGGCCAAGCCCAGGGTGATCCTTATGTCGAAGGGATCCATAGTGGGGGATGGGAGGGCGGAGGAGATATTATCGGATCGGGAGCTGGTCGATAGGGCATCGTTGATAAGGCCCCAGATCTCGGAGCTCGCCGATTCGCTATCGGATAGGGGGTTCCCGAGGGGCCTCATCGACGCCTACTCCGCCCGATCGGCCATATTGAAGCTCCTAAGGAGGTGAGGGGATGTCCCTGAGCTTCCTAGAGGGCTTGAAGTTCGCTAGGATGGATACGCCGCTCCATAGGGCCGACCCGAGGGCCAAGTTCATCATGGCCCTCTCGATCTTCGCCTCCTCCCTCGCCTTCACGAACGCCCTCGCGCTCTTGGCGCTCCTCGCGCTCCAGATCCCGCTCGTCCTGATCGGGAGGATAGCCCGCAGGTGGTCGAAATCCCTCAGGGGCGGCGCGCTCTTGGCGATCCTGATCTTCCTGATGAACTTCCTAACGGGCCAGGGGGCCTCTTTCTCGATCGCCATGAGCGTTAGGTTCCTCTGCCTCCTATCCTCCTTCTCCATATTCTTCCTTACGACTTCGCCCGATGACCTCGGCTTGGCGCTCGAGCGATGCCGGATCCCCTACGCCCTCAGCTTCACCTTCACGACGGCCGTTAGGCTGGTCCCGACGATGGCCCTAGATGCCCAGGAGATCATCGATGCCCAAAGGTCCAGGGGGTTGGAGCTGGAGAGGGGCGGGCTCCTGAGGAGGGTGAGGAATTACATCCCCATCCTCGTCCCGCTCATAGTTTGCGCCATAAGGCGGAGCTTGGAGATGGCGGAGGCGCTGGAGTCGAGGGCCTTCGGGGCCTCGGAGAGGAGGACCTCGCTGGCTACGCTGAGGATGGGCCCGCGGGATTACGCCCTCATCGCCCTTTCTATCGCGCTGCTGGCCTCGTCGATTCACATATCCAGATCCATCCAAATGCCCTCCTTGGAGGCCCTCGATGGGATCTTGGGCCTTAGATGGGGGATCGCTTGAAAGGCCTCGGCCGGGCTCCCTTACCAAAAGCGTAAAATATGGAGTCCCCCGATCCTAAACCCGGGCGTGAGGGGGGTTGGCGATAACAAAGTTCAATCGCGCCGTCGAGGGCATAATAGGCGGCGTCCTCTCCTCCCTCTCCTCCATCGACGAGTCCCAAGTCGAGAGGATGATCGATATCCTATTGGAGTCGAGGGATAGGAGGATATTGATCATAGGCGTGGGGAGGAGCGGGCTCGTCGGGAAGGCCTTCGCCATGCGCCTCATGCATCTGGGCTTCAACGTCTACGTCATGGGGGAGACGATAACGCCCGCGATAGGGAAGGGGGACCTGATAATAGCGATCTCCGGATCGGGCACGACGAAGCTCGCCGTGACGGCCGCGGAGATAGGCAAGGAAGTTAACGCGAGGATAATCGCCATAACCTCCTTCCCGGATTCGGACCTCGGGAAGCTCGCGGAGCATGTAGTCGTCGTTAGGGGCAGGACCAAGCTGGCGAGGGAGAAGGACTACTTCCTGAGGCAGATAATGGGCGTCCACGAGCCGCTGGCCCCCCTCGGGACGATCTTCGAGATATCCGCGCTCGTCTTCTTGGACAGCCTCGTCGTCGAGCTAATGCATAGGCTCGGGGAAACCGAGGAGGAGATGAAGAACAGGCACGCCACCATAGAGTGATCGCCCGCGATCCGATATGTCGATCCTGATAAAGGATTGCGATTGGATAATCACCGAGGACGCCCGGAGGAGCGTCCTGAGGGGTAAATCCGTATACATCGAGGACGGCCTCATAATCGAGATCGGGGATAGGATCGGATGCGAGGCCGATTACGTCATCGATGGATCCAAGAAGCTGATGATGCCCGGCCTCATAAACGCGCATACCCATTTGGCCATGACGCTCTTCAGGGGATACGCCGACGACATGCCCGTCAAGGAATGGTTGGAGACGAAGATATGGCCCTTGGAGGCATGGCTCGATGAGAGGGACGTCTTCGCCGGCTCGATGCTCGGTTGCCTCGAGATGATAGAGACCGGGACCACCTGCTTCTTGGATATGTACTTCTTCAACAAGGCCACGGCCGATGCCGTCGAGAAATCCGGGCTGAGGGCCGTCCTATCCTACGCGATCCTCGATGCCTTCGACCCCGAATCCAAGGGCGCGCCGGACATAGCCCGGAAGCTCGCCTCCTTCGAGAAGGCCCCGGGGGGCGGGAGGGTGGAATACGCCATCGGGCCCCACGCCCCATACTCCTGCTCGGATGAAACCCTGCTCAAGTGCAAGGAGAGGGCCCTCGAGGAGGATGCGCTGATCCATACGCATATAGCCGAGGCGGAATGGGAGCGGAGGCTGTTCGAGGAGAGGCATGGGAAGGGAGTGATCGCGCATTTGGACGAGATCGGCTTCCTCTGCGAGAACCTCGTGGCCGCGCATTGCGT
>JAWCOP010000084.1:0-4496 GCA_038847005.1 Bathyarchaeia archaeon
CGACATAGAGGACGGGAGCCTTTTTCGGAGGGGGAAGCCGTGCATCCATATCATATACGGCGTTCCATCGGCCATCAACTCCGGTGATGCCATGCTGATAAAGGTGTTCGAGGTCTTGAGCGATGGCCCGCTACCCCCGGAGCTCGGGCTGAAGCTCGTCAAGAAATTGGCGGAGAGGGCCTTTCAAGTAACGGTGGGGCAAGCGATGGAATTTGAAGCGTTGAGGAGCCGGGACCCCAGCGATGTGGACGTCATCGGCATACTCAGGAACAAAACCGGGGCCCTTACGGCGCTAGCATTGGAGTTGGGGGCCATAGCCGGAGGCGCTGGCGATGAGGAATTAGGAGCGCTGGCGAGGTTCGGGGAGGCCATAGGGATTGGGTTTCAAATAATAGACGACGTCCTGAACGTGGATGGGCAACTGGAGAAGTATGGAAAGGAGATCGGCGGCGACATAAGGGAGGGGAAGATAACGGTCATGGTTTCGCATCTATTGAGTGTTTCCGAACCGAGGGATAGGGAGAGGTTCTTGAGGCTGCTCGGCAAGGGGGACATAACCGAGGAGGAGGTGGGGGAGGCAATAGCTCTATACAGGAAGTATGGGTCGATAGGTTTCGCGAGGGATTTGGCCAAGGGATTCATCGAGGATGGGTTGCGCAGCTTGGAAAATCTCCCGAATAATGAAGCTAGGGAGAAAATGAGGGCGTTGGCGGAGTTCTTGATCAAAAGGGAGATGTAGGAAACGGTATTACAAGTTACGATTTAGATTATTATGACGTGATCTATTTGAAAATACCTTTTCGCCAGCATCCTAGTCTTCTCTATGTTCCTCCCGTTCTTCCCTATCGCTATGGATTTATCCTTGGGATCCACCTCGACGACGGCTATCTTCCTATCCGATTTCTCAGTTAGCCTTATCTCCTTCACGTTCGCCGGCGAGAGGGAGTTCCTTATCAATTTCTCCGGGGTATCGGAATATTCCACCAACTCTATTTGTTTCCCCGTCATCTTCTTCAGCGTGTTTATGTTCCTCCCGCCCTTCCCTATCGCGAGGCCCATGTCCCCCGGCTTGGTGAGGAAGATTATCCTGCCCATCTTCTCATCTATTATGCAATCCCTCGCGGTCGCGCCCGTCATGCTTTCGAATAGGGCTATGTATTTCATCTCGTCCGATGTCAGCTTTATCCTCTGAGCCGTCAAATTTGACCCTCCGCCGATCCCAGCATCGAATCGCCCGGATCCTTTATCGTTACCGCCAAGACGGCGAACGGCCTTCCGCAAAGGGATCCCAAGTCCCTACCGCTCCCATTATAGATGCGCACCGGCAAATTGGAGAGCTTAGCGAGGCGCTCTATCTCCTTCCTCTCCTCCTCCGGCATATTCGATGCCAATATGACCATCTTCGCCTTCCCGAAGGCCACGGCCTCGAGCGCCCTCTTAGAGCCGAACTCCACCTTCCCGGTTTTGATCGCGACGGGCAGTTGCTTCTCAATATCCACGGCTCATCCCTTACCCTCCGATGAGGTAAACATATAAAGGTCTATCAACCCCGTGCCCATCGGTATTTGCTGCCCAACGATAACGTTCTCGGCCACGCCCTTCAGGAAATCCTCATCCCCCCTGAGGGCCGCATCCACTATCGTTGGGACTGTGATCTCGAAGGCGGCCTTCGCCAAGGGGCTCGCCTTCTCACCGGTAACTCCGTGCCTGCCGACTTGGAGGACCCTTCCGGATGCCGTCATTACGTCCGCCATCAGCATTACATGCCTTATGTCCACATCCAAACCCTGCTCCTCCAAGACGCTCATCGCCTCCTTTATTATGACGTTCCTAGCGGCCTCTATACCGAGGACGGAGGCCACCTCGTGTATATCGTTGCTTATCGTCCTCGTTGGATCCACCCCGGGGGCCCTCAGGGCCATCGCAAGCCCGGAGCCCTCGGTCTTCAGGACCCATTCGCCGTTCTCCTCCACCACCAAAGCCCTCTTCACAGTGGGTATCCCCTTGACGTGCAAGGCCTCTATCCTGGATTGCAGCTTCCTGAACTGCGGCAGCTCCATATTCTTGGCGATTATATCAATGTTTAGGCCATGGAACTTCACATCGCATAGCCCGAGCCTTATGGATTTTTGAAGGTCCGACATGGTAACGCCCCTGTCCCTCATCGCATCCGGATCCAGCCTAACTATCACCTTCATTTCGGTTAAATCCGATTCTATGCTCGATGCTATATCCCCCAAAGTTGTATGGGTTATCCTAGACGCCACCTTCTCGGCCTTCTCCTTGCTGGACCTATGCTCCTTATCCAAATAAACCGTCATGGCCGGCGTGGAGGGCATCTTCCTAGCATCGACTATCTCGATGAGCCTCGGGAGGCCCAAGGTGACGTTCTGCTCCCTTACGCCTGCGAAGTGGAAGGTCCTCAAAGTCATCTGGGTCCCGGGCTCCCCTATGGATTGGGCCGATACCATCCCAGAGGCCTCCCCGGGCTCGATCAGGGATGACTCGTATTTCCTAACGACCTCCTCCACGACCTCATCGACCGCCTCCCTAGTTAACTTGGCCCCTAGGATCTTGGACCTCAGCTCATCCGCCAGCTTTGGCGTTAACCTGCCCTTATATTGAGAGAGCCTCTTGATGACGTATTCCTTCGTTGCCTTCCTACCCTTCCCCATGGCGAGCTTGACCTTCTCTATCACCCTGTCCACATTAACGGATTTCCCGCGATCGCTCTTTGACGTATCAGTCCCATCCTCGCCATATTTGAACTGTATTATGTTCCCATTCGGATCCCTAACGGTGTTGTCATACTCCACCCTTATATGTTCGAGGGCGTTCACCAAGCGCCTTTGCATATAGCCGCTCTGTTGCGTTCTAACGGCGGTATCGACCAACCCCTCCCTCCCGCCCATGGCGTGGAAGAAGAACTCTATCGGGTCAAGTCCCTCCCTATAGGAGGAGTAAACGAACCCCCTCGCGGCGGCGCCCGCATCGCCCCATTCGAAGAACGAAAGGGTCCTGTCCCTGTATCCCCTCAGTATCCTCTTCCCCCTTATCGATTGCTGCCCCAAGCATGCCGTCATTTGGCCTATGTTCAGCATGGATCCCCTAGCCCCCGTCCTGGTCATTATGATCCCGCTGTTCTCCATCCCGAAGTAAGCCTCAGCGTATTCGCCCGCTTGATCCCTGGCCCTCGATAGCTCATTCATTATATGTATTTCCAATGTCTCCTCCAAGGATTGGCCCGGAAGCCTTTCCAATGTCCCGCTTCGGTAAGCTTCTATCAGGGAGGCGACCCTCCCCTCGGCCTTTTCTATGACCTTGGCGATCCTTCCCCTAACCTGATCCAAGAGGTCCAGCTCGTCTATGGAATAGGTGAAACCCCTCAGGGTTAGGAACCTGTCCAAGAGCTTCGATATGGAATTCAAGAACCTCGCTGCTACATCGGACCCGTAATCCTTCACTATCCTATGGAATAGCGTATCCGATTTCTCAGCACCTATGGAATTTTTATCTATGACCCCCTTTACGAGCTTTCCATCCTTAACTACTACGAATGCGTCGTATTCGCATCTCTCCTCCAAACATTTCTCGCATTTATAAATGCTGCATAGGTTTGACTTGGTGGAGAAGTAAAGGCCCTTTGGAAGGAATAGGCTGAATATCTGTTTCCCGCTCCATAGGCGGTTCCTGCTATCCTTCGGCGGGGGGAGGTCCCCCTCATAGTTCGCCGCTGCGAGCAGGATCCCGACCTCCTCCTTGGTCAAATAGGTCCCCTCCCTAGTCAGGAGGTAAGCGGCCGTGATTAGGTCCGTTTTTGCGCCTATGATCGGTCCGCCGTACCTGGGCGAGAGTATCTGGTCTCTTACCCTAGCCAGAAGGTCCGCCTCCGTTATGGCCTCCTCGCTTTGTGGGACGTGGAGGTTCATCTCATCTCCATCAAAATCAGCGTTGTATGGGGGGCAAACGCAGGGGTTTAGCCTGAAGGTCTTATATGGGAGGACCTTGACCCTGTGCGCCATGATCGACATCCTATGCAACGATGGTTGCCTATTGAACAAAACTATATCCCCATCCCTTATGTGCCTCTCCAAGATGAAGCCGGGCTGTATGGCCTCCGCCAATTCCTTTCTATCGGATACGAACTCCAACCTTATCCTCCTCCCATCCCCCCTCACTATATAGAGGGCGCCCGGATATTCATCCGGCCCATTCTCTATCAACTTCCTAGCATATTCTATGTTCCATTCAGTTATCCGCTCCGGCACGGTGAGCTTGCTCGCGACCTCTACCGGAACGCCGACCATGTCTATGTCCAAGTTCGGGTCCGGGGATATCACGGTCCTAGCGGAGAAGTCCACCCTCTTCCCGGAGAGGTTGCCCCTGAACCTTCCCTCCTTCCCCTTGAGCCTTTGGGCGAGCGTCTTGAGGGCCCTCCCCGACCTATGCCTCGCCGGGGGTATTCCGGAAACCTCGTTGTCGAAGAAGGTCGTCAC
>JAWCOP010000085.1:0-4442 GCA_038847005.1 Bathyarchaeia archaeon
TTCGCGATGGCGATAAAAATAACCATACCCAGGAGGCATCCCTGCGGGGATGAGATGGATACGGATATATATGGCGCTCAGCAACATGCGCCCTTGATCGATATAGAAATCCCATAACCAAACTATTCCCTTTTCCTCAGCAACCATTTGAGCGGTATGTTCTGGCTGGTGCCGTCGGGCAACATCCTCCTTATGCTGATCGGGAGCACGCCCTCCTCGAGCTCTAGGAGGGCTATATCCCTTGGGGACATCGACTCCGATGGCACGTCTATCAATGGTCGCGCGCCCATGGATAGCTGAAGCGCCCTAGCGCCCACGATCCTCGCCTTCTCGAAACGGGTCAACCTCGGGGGCCCGATGATCTGCAAGCTCGTTTTGCTCACGGCGCCCTCCCCCGATTCGCCCCCCTTACCCCTCTTCACCTCTTCGGCCCCTCTTCCCGCCGATTTTCTGGGTTGAGCGCGATCCCCCCTCAAATCCGGCTTTATAAAGCCATCACCAATCAATTTTTGTTAAAGAAAGGGCAAAGGGGTTAAAATATAAATCTATTGGTCGCTGGGCCCGCATCTTGGGGCCGAGCGAGGGCCGATCCGATTTTGGCTGGGATCGCCCCGAAGCGAGGCGTTCTCCGATCCCCAACCGGTGCCATCCCTTCGGGGCGGGAAACCGCTTATAGCGCCTCTAAAGCGCTGGCGCCCTATTTCTTAGATAGCCACCATTGAAGATAATCCTTCTGCTTCCTCCTCTTCCGATCCTCCTCGTCGCCATGAAGCCTTTCCCTGCGCTCAAGCAACTCCTCGTAGGTGTACATGGCGCCGCAGGATTTGCATGAGAAGTTCTTCAGGAGCGGGTCGTAAGTCAGGATCCCCCCGCATTCGAAGCAATAATGGGCCATCCATATTACCCGAGTATTATTTGGCCCCCAGCGATTAGTAAATCTTCCCCATAGGCCTTCAAGCGTAGTAGTATTCCCCCGACCCCTTCTGGATCCTATCGAGCCTGCTGCCGGGTTTATTGACCCTGGGCCTCCCCGTATCCGGATCCCTGCGGAAGGTCACGCCCAAGTCCTTTAGGAAGGAGTTCATCCCATCCTTGAGCGCTTGGGGCTCCCCAGCGAAGCCCTCCTCCCCCGGCCTCCCGAGGAACACCATGAGCCGATCCGCCAAGAGGTCTTGGAGAATTATGTCGTGCTCGACGACGAACCCGAAAGCCTTCTTCTCCATAACCCTCCTCTTTATGACCTTCGCCACGGAGAACCTCTCCTCAATATCCAAATAGGCGCACGGCTCATCCAAGAGGTAGATCTGCGCGTCCTTGAGCAAACAAATGGCTATCGCGAGCCTTTGGAGCTCGCCCCCGCTCAGGTTCTCGGCCCTCCTCTCCATAAGCCCATCCAAGCCCAATGACCTCACCAGCTCCGCCGCCTCTGGGAGATTGAGGGGATCCGCGCCCAAGGCCCCCTTGATGAGCTCCCCGACGATCCCCTCGTAGAGCCCAGAGATGTATTGCGGCTTCAGGCTGAGTTCGTATCCCTCCAAGGAGCTCCCGACATCGGCCCGCTCGAGGCCCGCCAATAGCTCTATGAAGGTGGTCTTCCCTATGCCGTTCGGGCCCATCAGCCCGAGCACCTCGCCTTGGAATATGCGCCCGGGGCTGACCTCGAGGCGGAATTGGCCGTAATCCTTCACAAGCCTTGGCCATTGAAGGTACGGTATATCCAAATCCTCGGCCCTCCTCGGGGGCTTTGGGCTGAACTTTATGGACTCATCCCTGAAGCGCATGTTCTCGTCGGGCATATAGCCCCCCAAGTAAATGTTGATGCCGTTCCTGACGCCCTTCGGATGCGATACTATCCCATAGGCGCCAGGCTCGCCGTAGAGTATGCAAACCTGGTCGGAGAGGTAATCCAGCATCGCGAGGTCGTGCTCGGCGAGCAGCACAGTCCTTCCCTCCTCCGCCAACATCCTGATCCCCTTGGCGGCCTCAAGCCTTTGATAAACATCGAGATGGCTTGATGGCTCATCGAATATGTATACATCCGCCTCCCTGATCAACGCCGCCGCTATCGCGAGCCTTTGGAGCTCGCCCCCGCTCAGGTCCTTAACATCTCTTTCATATATCGGCCCCAAATGGAGCTCGTCCTTTATGCGCGATAGCCTATTCGCCTCATCGAGCCCCTCGAGCACCTCTCGGACGCGGCCCTTAACGACGGCCCTTATCCCATCGACGTATTGCGGCTTCCTGATGACCTTCAGTTCCCCGCCGCTCAATTTCCTGAAGTATTCCTGAAGGACGGATCCCCTGAACCTTTTTATTATTTGATCCCAATCCGGGGGGGATTCGTAATCCCCGAGGTTGGGCTTCAGCTCCCCCGAGAGGATCCTGAGGGCCGTGCTCTTCCCCATCCCGTTCCTGCCTATCAATCCCGTGATGGCGCCCTCGCTCGGCTCGGGGAGGCGGAGGAGCTCGAAGGAATTTGGGCCATATCTATGGGCGCATTCGCCCTCCAGCCTCTCGGGGAGGTTGATTATCGAGATGGCCTTGAACGGGCATTTCTTCACGCATATCCCGCATCCCGAGCATAGGGCCTCCGCTATGAGCGGTTGGGATCCCTCGCCCCCCGGGAACTTAACGGCCTCGATGCCCCCCCTGACCTCGGGGCAGAAGCGCATGCATTCGCGCCCGCAATCCTCCGGCTTGCATCGTTCCCTGTCGAGAATCGCTATCCTTGGCAAGCCCGCTCATCCGAGCCAATCTTCATCAAAAATAAGGATGCGAAGCTAAAAATTGGGGGCTTTGGGACCTATCTCCTCACTCCTCTTCCTCCGGCCCCTCTTCATCCCATTCTTCTTCCTCTTCTATTTCCTCCTCTTCCTCCCACCCTTCCTCCTCGGCCCCCCAGTCCTCCTCTTCCTCTTCGAAATCCTCCTCGGACCATTCCTCTTCCATGAAATCCACCAGCGGTTTTGGATGCCAGCCAAATCTTTTTTTAAATCTTTTGGTGCCCTCTGCCTTGCCATGGCGAGGATCCTATCCGGGCAAAGGGCCGTGGAGGAGGGGGCTCGAATATTGAGGGAGGGGGGAGTTTTGATATATCCGACGGATACCGTTTACGGATTGGGCTGCGATCCCTTCAGGCCCGAGGCCGTCGATAGGGTCTTCAGGATCAAGGGGGAGAGGGCCAAACCGGTTCCGATACTAATCGATGATCCCAAAAGGCTTCGCGGCTTGGCCGAGGTGAACGACGCGGCCGAGGGATTGATGAGGAGGTTCTGGCCAGGCCCGTTGACCCTCGTGCTTCGCAACATCGGATTTCCTCCCCGGGTGACCTGCGGAGGGACCACGGTCGGGGTCAGGATCCCGAACAATCCGATCGCTTTATCCCTCATCTCAAAGGGCGGGGGATTCTTGGTTGGCACCAGCGCGAACAGGAGCGGCCGCCCCCCTTGCCTTACGGCGGGGGAGGCCCTCGAGAGGCTGGGGGATGAGGTCGATCTGATAATCGATGGCGGTAGGGCGGCGCTCGCCGTCGGATCAACCGTTGTTGACCTATCCTCGGGGGAGCCGAGGCTCTTGAGGCTTGGCCCAGTGGATTGGGGAGCCATAAGGGCGGCGATGGGGTCGGCGGGATCGGCCGATGATATGGGCAAGCCAGCCTAAGGAGTATGCGAGCCCATTCGTTGCCTTCACGATGGGGACAAGCACCAAATGCGAGCGCTCGCCGGAGATCCCATAGACCCGAAGGGCCAAGGGCAGGAATCGGAGGAGGTTTATGGCCGCTAGGGGGAGGAAGACGAGCAGGGAGATCGGGTGGATCGCGGAGGAGATCAGGGACGCCAGCATGGCGTAATTCAGTGCGAAGCAGAGCTTGATCCTGTGGTCGAAGAGTTCGGGATGGCGATCGATCAATTGCCCAAATCCCTTCCCCCATTTATATCGTTGTCTGAACAAATCGAGGAGGTTCTCGGGGTTCTCCGTCCTCGCCGAAACGGGCTTCGCCATTATATGCCCATAGCCCGCCTTCTTCATCCTTATGAAGAAATCCGCATCCTCCCCATATTCCATGTCGGGGTCGAATCCCCCGAGCTCCTCCAATACCCCCCTCCTGAACGCCACATTAGCGCCGAAGGGCCACCTTCTCGCAAATTCGTTCTGCAGTAGCTCTATGGTCTTGGCTATGGCCCTCGAGCCGTTCAAGGCCCTCACCTCTCCCCCCACGCAGCCGAGCCCCCCATCCCCAGCCCCAAATATCTCCACGATCTTCTCGAGGGCCCCCCTCTCGAGGACGCAATCCCCATCGAGGAATAGTATTATATCCCCATGCGAGGCTTTGATGCCCTCGTTTTTGGCCGCCGATATGCCATTATGGGGCAGCTTGAGGAGCCGGAAACACTCTAGGTCGGAGAACTTTGATATCCTCTCCAAGGAATCGTCGGTGGAGC
>JAWCOP010000086.1:0-4432 GCA_038847005.1 Bathyarchaeia archaeon
CACTATGCCCACGGCCCCCACCACGAGCGAAACCACTGCTATGCTCTGTATATAGGTCGAGATGCCGGCGAGGAGCGATTGGATATTTTGCGCTATGGCCCTGGGCGATATAACGCCTATATTACCGCCATATTTATCCCTGATCCTCTTCTCAACGTCCGCGTTTATGGAAGGATCCGCCGTCACTACATACAATCCATCATACTTCCCCGATTTCTTGAAAAGGGAGTTGGCGGAAGATAATGAGATATAGGCCACCCTGTCCGTTTGCATCCCATAAGCGGCCAATATCCCCTTCACCTGGAACCCCCTGCTCTCGGTCACGGTCTTTTGTATATTCCCGGAGCTTTCCACCCTCGAATGTTTCACGACGACGCTCTGCCCGAAGGTGGCGAATGGTCCCGAGAGGGCCGGAGGATGGGCGACCTCGTAGCCCAAGACGATCCCGGTCGAGTCGTGCTTGCTAAGGAAGGAGCCCTCATCGACCTGAAGGCCCGGATATACGCTTGGGATCTTCGATTGATCTATGCCGATCAGGTTGATGCGCCTGCTCCTCCCCCCGGCGCTTATCTCCACCGAGTCCGAGAAGAACGGGACGACCTCCTTGACGCCCGATAACGACTTTATCGTATTGACCGTTTGATCGTTGAATGTTATTCCGGTCCCGCCCCCTCCGCCTGGGCCCCGGAACGGCGATGGGTTAACGATCAGGACGTTCGCGGCGAACCTGCTGAACTGCTCATTGACGTAGGCGGTGGTCCCCGCATTCATCCCGTTGAGGGTCGTCATCAGGGCGGAGCCGACGAGCACCATCAGGATCGTCAGGCCCGACCTGAGCTTCCGCTCCTTTATCGCCTCGAAGGCCAGATTGATCAATTCGAACCCGTTCATGGGGATCGCCGAGCCCCGCGCTTTCTCCTCACGTAAAGGATGGCGATCGCAACCGCTACAAAGATCGATACCGCGAGCGCGAAGTTCCATTGTGGGGATAGGGGCCCGCTCGATGCCCCGCCGCGGGCCTGCGGGGCTTGGGATATGGGAACCTCCACTGGGATCGATATGGAATGCCTCTCGGATAGGTCATCCAAGTAGGTCAATATGATCGTCAGGGGATATGTGCCGTTTTGGGCCCTCTCCCTGACCCTTACGTAGAGGGTGAAGGGGGCGGGCGAGTTCGGATCTATCTGGCCCAAGTAGCTCGTGCTCTCGTCCAAGGGCTCGAAGGGCTGGCGCGGGATGACGCTCACGTTGGCGTACATGGCCGCCGTATTGCCTTGGTTGAGGACCGTGCCGGCCAGCGCCAGCCTTGCCCCCGGGAAGGCGGGCCTTGGATCGAGGGATAGGCCGTATACGACCATCTTTATCCAGCCTCGGACGAAGAGGTTGAAGGAATACGTCTCCGTGTAGTAGGATACATAGCCCAACCTCTTGTAGCTTATGGTGAGCGAGCATGAGTAAGTGTTCCCAACGGAGCCCGAGGGCGCATATATGGTGATCGGCAGGGATTCCGAGGAGCCCTTCCTGAGGGATTCCATCTTCCAATTGTTGGGCCCGATGACGACGAGCGGGGATGGAACGCTCAGGGTTATCGTGAGATCGTATAGATCCTCGTAGTTGTTCGATACCTTTATCCAAAGCGATTCGTTGAAACCCGCGACCACGAAGTTCCTCGAGGCCGCGACTTCCAGCCTGAGCACCGCGGCCGAGCAAGCGGGCGATGCCCCGAGGGGGGCCAAGAGGATGATCATGAGGATGAGTTGGGGCTTAAGGGATCTCATCTCTCCCACCCGTTAAGACTTCTTCCCTCTCGACAAGGCCATCCCTTAAATATATTATCCTATCCGATTCCCTCGCGAGCTCCAAGTTGTGGGTGACGACTATTATGGTGGCGTTCCTCTCCCTATTCGCCTTCCGCAACATCTCCCACACCTCCCTCCCCGTCTTGGAATCCAAGTTCCCGGTCGGCTCATCGGCCAATACGAAGGTCGGGTCGTTCATCAAGGCCCTTGCTATCGCGACCCTCTGCTGCTCCCCCCCGCTCAAGGCCGTCGGCTTCTGCTGAAGCTTGGACCCGATCCCCATCGCCTCCAGCAAATCCCTAGCCTTCCTAGCCCTCTCCGACCTCGGCAACCCCTTCACTACGGAGGGGAGCTCGACGTTCTGGAGGACCTTGGCCCTCGAAACGAGGTTATAGGCTTGGAAGACGAACCCTATCTTCTCGTTCCTGAATTTCGCGAGCTCCCCATCGTTCATTCGGGATATGTCCACGCCGTCTATGTAGATCTTCCCGCCGGAGGGCTTATCGAGCGCCCCGAGCAGGTTGAGCAGGGTGGATTTCCCGCATCCCGAGGGGCCCACTATGCATACAAATTCCCCCCTCCTGACCTCCAAGTTCACGCCGCGGAGGGCCGGCACCTCGACCAATCCCGTCTTATAGACCTTCGTTAGATCGACGACCTTGACGGCGAGATTCCCTCCAACGGGCGATTGGGCCTCCGGGCGTTCGAGGATCGGCGCCGCCGGCTTCAGCGCAGCCAACGATGCCAAAAGGGCGAGGGTGTATAGGTGGAGGGGCATCAGGAACGGGGTGGGGCGGGGGGCGGCGAGGAGGGCCATCAGCTCAGATCCCATCGGCCCGCCTATCGAGGAGGCCAACCCGAGCGCCGAGGCGAGGGTCATCGCATAATCGCCCGAGGGGGACCCCCTGAAGGCGCCGTAGATCGCGATTGCCATCGCCAACGCCGGCGTGGCCATCGAGAGGGGATCCATTGGGTTCCTGCCGCCCATCAGGGGCAGGCCGATGGCTAGCGCGGTAGCGCCCAGCAGGAGGATCACCCCGGCGCTTTGGAGGAATGGCCGCTGAGAGCCATGCATATCGATGGATCCCCTTTTGGAAAGGGCCGACGGCGATAATAATCTTTTCTCGAGGCCATTCTTCACACGCCCGCGGGCTGCGCCTCCCCTATGCCCCTATCGATACGCATGGGCCTACGGCAACATAGGGCTTGATTCCGAACTCAAGGTTTGATCTTGGCCCTATATGCATCCACGAGTTGCGAGAGTTTGAAGATAAGATATACCACGGCCACTATCAATGCCGTACCGAGTATGCCCCTCCACACCCAGAAGAGGGCTATTGGCCTGGCCAAATCGCTCGCCTCCCGCTTTCCAAATCTGGGCCCATATAATAAGCTTGCGCAATATTGTTACGGAACGGGCGGAGCATCATTAGTCACGGCCATCCCCGTCGATCTGACATCGATCGAAGGCTTTGGTCGCTCCATTGGCGAGCCATGATCCCATATCGCCGTGGGAGCTCAGATAGATTTATAACTATGAAATAAAGATGGTAAATCGGTGGGGGTTCGTGGAGAGATATAGGTGCAAGATTTGCGGATATATTTACGATCCCGAGAAGGGGGATCCCGACTCCGGGGTGATTCCCGGAACCCCGTTCGAGGATTTGCCGGGCGATTGGGTTTGCCCGCTCTGTGGGGCCGGGAAGGATTCCTTCGAAAGGTTGGATTGATATGGTCGCCAGGGAATTGAGGGAGGGCATCTACTCGGTCGGCGCGATCCATTGGGACAGGAGGCTCTTCGATGAGCTCATACCCTTGCCGGATGGCACCAGCTACAATGCCTACTTGGTAAGGGGTAGCGAGAGGACGGCGTTGATAGACGCCGTCGATCCAACGAAGGCCCATGAGCTCATCGATAATCTCGAGGGGCTTGGAGTTAAGGAGATAGATTTCGTGATCTCCAACCACGCCGAGCAGGATCACTCCGGGGCCATACCCGACGTCCTGAGGGCCTTCCCCAACGCGAAGGTCGTTACGAATCCTAAATGCAAGGAGATGCTCATGCACCTCCTCCTCATACCGGAGGACAGATTCATAACGGTCGAGGATGGAGGGGAGATTTCGCTCGGGGATAGGACCCTCAGGTTCATCTATGCCCCATGGGTCCATTGGCCCGAAACCATGCTGACCTACCTGGTGGAGGAGGGCATATTGTTCACTTGCGACCTATTCGGCTCCCACTTAGCCACCTCGGATCTATACGCAGTTGAGGAGGCGAGGGTCTACGAAGCCGCAAAGCGCTATTATGCGGAGATAATGATGCCCTTCAGGGCGATGATAAGGAGGCATTTGGAGAAGATAAAGGGCTTTAGGATCGAAATAATAGCGACGAGCCACGGCCCCATCTACAATAGTCCGGATTTCATCCTGAAGGCCTATTGGGATTGGGTTTCCGATGAGGTGAGGAACGAGGTCGTCATACCCTACGTTTCCATGCACGGCAGCACGGGCAAGATGATCGATCATTTCATAAACGCCCTAATGGAGAGGGGCATAACCGCGAAGCCCTTCAACCTGACGAGGACGGATGTGGGGGAGCTCGCGATGGCCTTGGTCGATGCCGCCACGATCGT
>JAWCOP010000087.1:0-4407 GCA_038847005.1 Bathyarchaeia archaeon
CCTAGACCTTGTAGATGACGTCCTCGAAGTCGGAAAGCGCCACTGCGCCCTTGATGGCCTCCCTCTTGAGCATATAAGGCGGCTGGATGAGAGTGAAGCCCTTCCCCTTGATGAAGTCCAACGCGAAGCTTATCAGGGCTTGGTTCAACCTCACGAGGTCGCCCTTCAGGTAATAGAACCTCGCCCCAGCCGCCCTAGCGGCCCTCTCGAGGTCTATCAGCCCGAGGCTCAGCCCAAGGTCTATATGGTCCTTGGGCTTGAACCCGAACTCCGGTATCTTGCCCCAGCGCCTTACCTCAACGTTATCGTTCTCGTCCTTTCCCAAGGGGACCGATTCATGCATTAGGTTCGGGAGGTTGTAGAGGATCGCGTCGATCTCCTCCTTAAGCCTCCCCTCCCGCTCCTCCAATTCCCCTATCTTGGATGGTATCCCCTCAGCCTCCCGCATCTCCTCAGCGGGGTCCTTCCCCTCCTTCTTCAACCTCGAGATTATCGCCGTGAGCTGGTTCCTCCTCTCCCTAAGCCTATTTATCTGGGTCACCAACTCCCTCCATTGGAGGTCCAGCTCCAATGCCCTATCGACCCAACGCACCTTCTCGAGGTCCCCGCGCCTGTGGAGGTCCTCCCTGACGAGGTCTGGACTCTCCCTGAGCAATTTCATCTCCAACAAGGCCCATCACTGCGGCTTGGAGCCTTCGGCTCCGTTTGAGGCCTCCCCAATTTAAATTCTTCTGGGCTTTTGGATAGCCCACCGGGAAAAAGGTTATTTGCGCTTTTGGATCAAGAGATCTTGGAGGGCCTTTGCCCGACTTAAACCTGAAGCGGTTAAGGGGGGATGAGAGCACCTCGGCGAACGCTGCCACATTGGAGCTCGGAGGCGCGAGGTGTGATTTACCGACCAAATTCCCCACCTCAACCGAGTTGAGCGCTTCAAGGAAGGCCGAGTTCGAGGGCACGATCCCATCGGGGTTGATCGTCGTATCGAAGCTACTCTATCCCGACTCCTTCAAAAGGGTCGTTGAGGAGGACGAGGCCTTCAAGGCCTATTTAAGGGGGATTTCAAGGAAGCGCTACGGCGAGGGCGATATCGCGCTCTTGTTCATGGAGTTCAAAGGCGTCGTACCGGAGGGCATTGAGGGATGGAAGGCCCTGATGGATCTGCAACTCCTATCGGGCTTCGATATAATAACGGTCCAGCAGGCAGAGGGCCAAAGCGATGAGGACTTCCTATCCTTCGTCAGGTTCTCCAAGAGGTGGATGGGGGAGAGGGGCATCGATAAACCCCTGATGCCGGTGATCTGCGCGAAGAGGGATAGGAGGGCCGCCCAAGGCCTTTTGGGATCCCTCATCGGCCTAGGCCTCGATTGCTTGGGGATAGATATGTGCGGGGGCTTTTACTACCATGCGCTGAGCGCCATCGAGGAGCTCAAGAAAAGTTCGCCGGAGCTATGGGTGCACGCTTTCCAAGTACCCCCGAAGTTGAGGCTTGGGGGGCGCCTCCTGAGTTGCGCGGAAGGCATGGTGCTACCAATCTTCGGCATCGATAGCTTCTCCAGATGGATAGTCCCCCCTCCGCCCGTCCCGCTGACGAAGGATAAGATCAATGTCTTCGATAGGGAAGGGTGGGGGTTCATGAAGAGGGGGGAGTGGATTGAGGAGAGGGGCGGCAAGTTGAATTGCGATTGCCCGATCTGTATGGGAGCGGATGTGGATGGGTTGTTATCGGGCACGGTCATCAAAGCCCTGAGCCGGGGGAAGCTCCACGATCACTTCTCCCAAAGGGAGGAGATGGGGGGCGCGAGGAAGAGGATCCTCGAGGGCGATTATAGGGACTTCCTCCTCTCCAAGAGGGGGCCTAAGGAGTTCTTGGAGGGGCTTGGCAAAGCGGAGCGAGCTCGGTGACGCCTCAGGCCTTTATGGGGGTTGGGGGATTTCGGATGCGCTCGGGGAGCTCCGCCGCCTATATAATGGTCTTCATGGCGGCGCTGGCGATAAGGATTTGGCATTGGAGCTCCTTGAGCTGCGATTGGTATGGGGATTCGTATCACCATTGGCTGATCAGCTACCTGACCATGAAGAACGCATTCGTTTATTCGGATTTTAGAGCACCGGGCATGAACTTGGTCTGGCTACCGCTCTTCCATTACCTATCGGCCATTGGGATGTGGGCCACGGGGATCGCGGATTTAACCATCCCAAAGGCCCTGAATATCGTCATAGGCAGCGCTTGTTGCGCCTTGGCGATGGCCATCGCCGAGGATTCGTTCGGATCAAGGAGCGCGGGGTTGATAGGCGGCCTCGGGCTGGCCTTCCAGCCTTGGTTCGTGGGCATAAACGTGCTCGGGCTGAGCGAGAGCCTATCCGCGTTCCTCATGCTATCATCCCTATTCTTCTACCTCAGGGGGCGCTTCGCGAGCTCCTCGCTCGCGGCCACGCTCGGCATGTTGACGCGGTATGAGAATTGGCTCCACGCGGCCCTCCTGCTGGCCTTGGGGGTCTTCCAAAGGAGGTTCAGGGCCAAGGATTCGGCCATCCATATCCTATCCATGGCCATCGTGTTCGCGGGATGGAGCTATTGGAGCTATGCGAACACGGGCTCCCCCCTTTATTGGTATGAGGCAGAGGCCTCCGCGGTTCGGCATGATGTCAGCTGGGTCTTGGGGACCGAGAGGGGATATTGGGACCTATTCCATTATTTCTGGCTCCTTAACGCAATGACGGCCGGGCTCTTCGTGGTAGCGCTCTTGGCCCCGAGGAGGGATTTTCGCCTCAGGGCTATCTCCCTCTTCCTCCTTTCGATCTTCTCAACCGCGAGCGTCGGCTACTACCTCGGGGCGAATTTGGGGGAGGAGCGCTTCGTTATATCCGCAGTTCCATTGATCTCGATCCTGAGCCCATGGATTATACAAGACCGTTTGAAGGGGATGGGATCGAGGGCCCTGAGGAGGGGAGCCTTGATAGCGCTTGCGCTGATCCTGATAACCGTAATCCCGTTCTTGAGCCAAATATGGATATTCGAGAGGAAGTGCTACGCGATAGGCCCCGAGAGGAGGGGGGGCCTTTGGCTAAAGGAAAATTATCGCGGCGGGAGGATATTCTGCGATAGCCCCGCGGCGATCTATTTCAGCGAAATAGATCCCGGGAAATTCATAAGCATCGACCCCCTCGCGGAAGGCATAGGGAGGGGGGACCGCATCCTCGAATGGCTAAAGGCGAGCGGCGTCAGATACATCGTTTGGATGAGGGCCTCCTACTCCAGCTCATGCGTGCTCTTTCCGGATTTGGGGGATGGCGGGGACATGGACGCGGGCGAGGCCTCCTTCAAGCTGGTATACGAGGACTCGGGATGGGAGTTGGAGTACGGCGCCCCAAAGGTCCTCATTTACGAGGTAGCGTGGCGAAGATGAGGACCTTTGGGTAACCTTTATGAGGGGCCTTCCCCTTCTCCCCCAAGGTTGATCGGGATTCGAACCCAACAGGGCTGAGCCCCTCCCATGATCAAAGGCGTGATCCTGAAGAACTTCATGTCCTACGAGGATGCCTACGTACCGTTGAGGGAGGGGCTGAACATAATCTGCGGGCCGAATGGCGCTGGGAAGTCATCGATATTGCTGGCGATATCCGTCGTCCTTGGCCAAGCGTACACGGAGAGGTCCAAGAGGCTGAGTGATCTGATACGATGGGGGGAGGATCAAGCGGTCATATCCCTGCTGGTGGATAACTCGCCTAGGGGAGGGGAGAGGCCCTTCCCCCAATATAGGAAGGACGTCGTGACCATAACTAGAGTTTTGAGGAGGAGCGGGGATTATTCATACCTCTTGGAGGATAGGCCGGTACCGAAGGAGGCGATAGTGGGGGCCCTGGAGAGGTTCGGCCTGAACCCGAACAACATGCTCATAATAATGCAGCAATTGATGGTGGCCAAATTCGGCTCGACAAGCCCTCAGGAAAAGCTGCGGATGTTGGAGGAGGCCATAGGCTTCCAATCCTATAGATCCGATGTCATGGAGGCCCTGAGGAGGCTTAGGGCGATCGAGAGCGAGGAGGAGGAGCTGGCTAGGGTCCTGCAATCCGCGGAGGAAACCTACGAATATTGGAGGAGGGAGTATCAAAGATATCTCGCGAAGAGGGAGCTCGAGGGCAGACTGATGGACCTGAGGAGGGAGTTGATCTGGTCTAGGATCGCGAAGAAGAGGGGCTCGATGAGGAGGCTTGAGGAGGGAATCCAAGCCAAGAGGGCCGAGCTGGAGGGGATCGAGGGGGATATAATTCGGCTGGAGGGGGATCTCGCATCGCTCGAGGTCAAGATGGATTCCTTAAGGGAGAGGAGGGGGATCCTCAGGAGGGAATTGATTGGGGCCTCGAAACGGGCGGGGGAATTATCCAAGGAGATGGAGTGGGTGGAGA
>JAWCOP010000088.1:0-4404 GCA_038847005.1 Bathyarchaeia archaeon
AAGACCCTCAATTCCTCGCTATCCACCCCGCCGGTCCAAGTGGCGAGGGCCTGCGGAACGTGTCCATCGAAATCGCTCGGGATGCCGTACCACCCGATCCTCCCGAATTGGAAATCGAACCTCGTGGATCCCGGGGCGGTCCACCAGATTTGAGCCGGGCCGACCCCATTGTATTGGCCGAAGGGATCCGTTTGGGCATATTGGGGCGGATAGGCTACGCCGTCGCCCAATGGATCCCTGTATTCCCAAGGGAACGCGACCGGCTTCGGGAGGAATTTTGCGATCCTATAATCGGAATTGGGATCCCATATCGCGTTCCCGAAGGCGTAGGGCATGTAGGGCGGATGCGTTAGGTTAACCGGGGAGAAGCTCAACAACTCCCCATTCGGGCCCCTTATCTCAACGCTTATCGGCCTGCCGATCCTCGCCGCGCCGTCCATCGAGGAAACCCCCGCCTCGGGCCACGGTATCTCCCCGAGTCCGCATTTCGAGTAAACAGTCCCTTGTAGGACGGGTCCCGCATCGAGGTAGAAATCCATCGTCAGGGATTGCCCGGGGCCCACCACGATCCCGGAAAACTCCCTTTTCGGGAGGCCGGCGGCGCTGACCCCGATCTTGTAAACGCCCGGGGCGAGGCCCTCGAGGAAATAATGCCCCCAGGAGCTCGCGTTGAAGTAGCAGGCGGCGAGAACCCTCCTCCCGGTCCTAACGATCCTTGGCCATTTATATGGATCTATGGCGTCGCCCTCGGCCCAGACCCTCCCCGGCAAATTTATCGGCTTTCCATAAAGTTCGTATGTCGCGAACCTGACGGTCCCGGAGATCACGGCCGGATCGAGCTCCCCCTTTACGAGCAGTTGCGGATAATTTTCCACCGGGACCGTGAATTGGTTCTTCCCGCCCGATGCTGGGAAAGTATTATTCAGGAACATCTTGAAGAAATATTTCCCAGCGACCACCGGGGACCTGATCCAGTTGACCCTAACGTAATACCAATAATCCCTCTCCGGGCCGAAATGTATGGGAGACCCATCCTCCGATAGTATATGGATGATCCACCACTTCGGCCCAAATGGATCCCTCTCATCCGCCCTATGGACCGAGATGAGGTAATAATCGTTCGTTATTGAGGTAACGATGTTTGAGGTATCCCCGTTTTCCCATCCGACGGGCGGATCGAACTCCGGGGGTATATAAATCGTCCATCTAGTATAGTTCATGGAGCCCGCTATCGGGCCGGACCAATTGAGCCCGAATATCAAATCCCCCCTTATCTCCTCCGCGGTCGACCCATCTGGGTAAATGGAAGAAGCGAGAATAGCCCCGTGGGGGGAGTAGGAGTTCCTCCTCAATTGAAACCAAGGGCTCGAATACCCGAGCAAACCCGGGATCGGGGGCTCCGAGGATTGATCCTTATCCCACCATAGCCCCCCTCCGGGCCACACATAGCCCATCGGCCCGTCAACGTGATTCGGTTGGAGATCATTGTTGACGTAATTTGGCCCGTTCCCGGTAAGCCTTCCCAAGGAGAAGTGGGCGCTCGCTTGCGGTTGGGCCCTCAGGACGATTGATATTGCCAAAATTATAATGAGGTGTATGAATTTAACATCCGCAGCCCTCGATGCCTTTCCCCTTCGTTGATCCTTCATCCCCTTGGGATGGGGGGCGGATATGAAATAAGCTTTATTATTTTATCCGAAGATGGAGATCCATAAGGCTAAATGCGGCCTTGATCGGTCCCATGCAGCCCCCCGCTTCGCGCATCTATAGGTTGAGATACTATAGGAGGCCGGACGTGAGGAAGTTCCTGAGCTGGATCTTGGATGGCCACGAATCCCTAAGGCCCAAGTGGGAGGGGGGCCTTTACGCGCCGGATCTCGATGGGGCCCCGGGGGGATTGGACTTGGGGATTTTGGAGGAGCTATCGAACCTAGGCCTCTTCCATAAGGATATAATCGATGCGCAGCCCCTTTGCCCGAGATGCGATTCCCCGGAGTTCTACGATAGATATCTTTGCCCCTCCTGCCGAAGCCCGAGGCTCGAGAGGGGGGAGCTCATCGAGCATTACCATTGCGGCTTCGTAGGGCCCGAGGGGGATTTCGCGAGGGGGGATGGGCTGGCCTGCCCGAAATGCGGGGGGCGCCTCATATCGGCGGGGGCGGATCACGGCCGCATGCGCGGCTCCTTCAAATGCTTGGATTGCGGGGCCAATTTCTCGACCCCGCTCGTATGCCATATATGCACGGCCTGCGGTTTCAAATTCACCCATGAGGATGCCCATCTGAGGCATATATGCGAATATAGGTTCAACGAAGCCTTGAGGGGCGAGGTGGCTTTAGCCTTATCCCTCGAGGCCTCCATGGCCGAGTACCTGAAATCGAAGGGCTATCGGATCGAGGACCTGAGCGCCCTGAGGGGGGCCTCGGGCGCGGAACATGAGTTCGATTTGGTCGCCACGAGGGGCGAGGGCTCCCTCGTCATCTCAATATCCTCCTCGGATTCGGAGGTTGGGGAGGAGGAGGTGGTGGAGTTCTTCGCCAAGGTCCTTGACGCGCGCCCCTCGAGGGCCGTGCTCGTGGCAATGCCGAGGCTCTCCGAGGGCGCAATGAGGCTTGCCCAGTTATATGGGATAGGGATCGCGGAGGGGAGGGATGCGGGGGAGGTCATGGCCTCGATGGCGAGGCTCCTCGGGGAATGAGGGGCCTCCCCAACCTTTATATCCCAAGGCCCGAAAGGTTTGGTTGAAGGGTCTTGGAGATAGAATGGCTCGGCCACGCTTGTTTTAGGGTGACAGGCTCGGCCGGCATCTCGATCGTGACGGATCCCTTCGAGGAGAGGGACGTTGGGTATAAAACCCCGGATGTGGCCGCGGATATAGTCCTCGTATCCCACGACCACTTCGACCATAATAAGGTCCATATCGTAAAGGGGAGGCCCGCCGTCATAAGGTCGGAGGGGCTCCATAGGGTCAAGGGGATCGAGGTCAAGGGCATAGGGACCTATCACGACGAAGCGAGGGGGAGCAAGAGGGGCAGGAACATCGTTTACTCCTTCGAATTGGACGGAATCCGGGTAGCCCATTTGGGAGACTTGGGCCACACGCTCTCCGGGAAAGAGGCCGATGAGATTGGGCGCGTCGACGTCATGATGATCCCCGTGGGCGGATATTTCACCATAGGGCCCAAGGAGGCGGATAGGATCTTGGAGCTGATGGCGCCCAAGGTGGCCATACCGATGCATTATAAAACGCCCCTTATAGACTTCCCGATATCCCCGGTCGAGGACTTCCTCGAGGGGAAGGCCAAGGTCAGGAGGGTTGGGTCGAACAGGGTGAAATTGAATCGGGAGGGCCTGCCCAGCGAAACCGAGATATTCGTCTTGGATTATCCCCGCTGAGGGGGGCCCTCGCTTTGCGCTATTATCGCCTCATACTCCTCCTCGGATATCGCCCCCATATCGAGCATCATGCGGGCTATCTCTGAGATCCTTAGGAAGCTGTTGAGGCGGATCCCCTTCCCCTTCAGCAATCCCTCTCCCCCCTCCTCCCTATCTATTAGCACGAGCGCATCCTCGACGATGCCCCCCTCGGCCTTTATGGAATCGGCCGCCGATGCCAAGTTATTCCCAGTTGTGATCAAATCGTCCACGAGGAGGACCTTGCTGCCCGGCGAGAGTATCCCCTCGATCCTCTTCTCCCTACCATGCGCCTTGGCCTCCCTCCTAACGTAGACGAAGGGGGCCCCCATCTTGAAGGCCAATACGGAGGCGAAGGGCATCCCGGCCGTCGGTATGCCGGCGATAGCGTCGAAGCCCCTCTCGGCCTTTATCCCCCTCGCCATCCCCTCGTATACCTCCATTATCCTCTCGAACTCCGCCGGGAGGCTCGGGATCACCCGAAGGTCTATGTAGTATGGGCTGAGCCTCCCGCTCGATAGGGTGAAGATCCCGAACCTCAGGGCCCCGGTCCTGGCGAGTATCTTCACGATCTCCTTCTTGGATGGGCTCGCATCGGATTCCAATGGGCTTCCGTTGGCCCTATGGCGCGGGGAGTTATAAAAGTATCACTGGCCCATGGGCCCCGGGGCCCTCCATGGGATGCGCCTTTTATGCACTCTTGGCGAATGTCCTCCGGGATCATTAATGGAGCTGATCAGGATCGGGCCGGTGGAGCGCTGCGAGATCTCGAGGAGGGTCAACAGGTTTGTGGTGGAGGTGATCGCCGGCGGAAGGCGTCTAAGGGCCCTGAACACCAATACCGGGAGGTTGGAGGACCTCTTGATCGCTGGAAGGGGGGCCATCTGCAAGCCAAAGCGGGGCGGGAGGACCGATTGCGCATTGATCGCGGTCGAGGTCCATGGGCGCGGTTTGGCGATAGTGTATACTCGGGCGCAAGCGCTTGCCTTC
>JAWCOP010000089.1:0-4383 GCA_038847005.1 Bathyarchaeia archaeon
AGGACCTCGGCGGACTTGGTGAACGAGTTCTTCAGGAAATCCCATGAGGTCCTCGAGAACCATCCGGTGAATTTGGCGAGGGAGGGGCGGGGCAAGCTCAAGGCGAACGCGGTCCTCATGAGGGACGCGAGCGATTCGCTGCCCAAGCTCTATGACATCAACGAGGCCTTCGGGAGGAGGTTCGCAAGCTTGGTCGATATGCCAGTGGAAAGGGGGATAGCCAAGGCCACCGGCATGGGCATGATACCGCTACCCCCGCCCACGGATGATTTGGAGGGTGACCTAAGGGTTAGGTTGGAGGCGATGCTGAACGCCCTGCCAAAATACGATTGCTTTTACATCCACATAAAGGGGCCGGATCTCCCCGGCCACGATGGGGATTGCGAGCTCAAAAAGGCCGTTATAGAGGCTATAGACGACCACTTCTTCGCGGGGCTGTTGTCCAAGGTGAGCCTCTCGGATGTCATAATATGCGTCACCTCCGATCATTCCACGCCCTGTTCCTTGGGGGCCCACAGCGATGATCCGGTGCCCATAGCGATCGCTGGAGGCGACATCGAGGGGGACGGCGTTAAGAAGTTCGGGGAAACCTATTGCAAAGCGGGCAAGCTGGGGCTCTTGGAGCGTGGGACCGAACTCCTCCCGAGGCTCGTGTCCCTAATGGGGCCCGGCCGAGAGATCAAAAAGCCTTGACCTCCTTGAGGGCCTCATCGACGCTTTGATTCCCGAAGACTATCCGCCTGATGGCGCTTAGCATCCCGACCGGGTCGGCGCTCGCCCAAACGTTTCTGCCTATCGTAACTCCGATCGCGCCCGCATCCATGACGGATTTGACCATGGAGAGGGCCTCGCGGGCCGTGTTCAGCTTTGGCCCCCCGGCCGCAACAACCGGCGCTTGGGCCGCCCTGACGACCTCCCTGAAGGTTTCGGTGCTACCCGTGTAATAGGTCTTTATTACATCCGCCCCCAGCTCCCCGCCAAGTCTCGCCGCGTATCTGACGTACTCAACGCCATGTTTATCCTTCACCTTTGGGCCCCTGGGATACATCAGGGCCAGCATCGGCATCCCGAGCTCCGAACACCTCTTTACCAAAGCGCCGAAATCCCTCAACATTATGGGCTCATCGGCGGCCCCCACGTAAACGGTCGCGGCGACCCCATCGGCCCCCAACGCGATGGCCTCCTCTATGCCTCCAACGACCGCTTGAACCGCCGATTCATCGGGCGCCAAGGTCGTCCTGCCCGTTATCTTCAGGATCAGCGGGATCTTCCCCGCCCATTCCTCCCTCGTCCTAATGGCCAAGCCCTTATGCATCATTATGGCGTTCGCTCCTCCCTTGACGGCCTCCCGCACTATGACCCTTGCGTCCAAAACCCTCTCCGGGAAATCTGAAGGGCCGTGCTCGACGCCGTGATCGAGGGCCAATATGACGGTCCTGCCGCCCCTGCCGAGGATCCTCCTGAGCCTGACTTCCTTCCCTATATCCGACAATTGGCTTCACCAATCGGTCCTTCGGATGGCCGAATATAAGCTATGGGCCGCTTAGGCGCCATCCCAAATCGGCCTATAATTCGAACCCCGAGCCCCCGACAAATATCCTCAGGGACGCGGACCCCGGGACGATCTTGGCCGCCTCCTCCCTGACCTCATCCTCGGTATGGCGCATCGAGATGTGGGTTAGCAGGAGGTTGTCGACCCCGGCCTCTAGGGCGATGCCCACGGCATCCCCAACGGTCATATGGCCCCTTTGGTCGGCCAAATCCCTTAAAGATTCGTTAAGGTAGGTGGACTCGGCGATGAGGAGATCCGCCCCCCGCGCGGCCTCCAAGAGGCCGTCGCACCTCCTTGTATCCCCGCTATAAACTAGCTTGGTCCTCTTTGTGTAAACGAAATCCCTCGGATCCGCCCATCCGCTTCCCATCGAAACCCTCTCCATCCTCGCGAGCTTCCCCCATTCCGATTCCGGTATCCCCCTACTCCTCAATTCTTCCACCCTAAGCCTCACCCTGCCGGGATCCTCCATGGCGTAGCCAAGCGCCATCCTGCCCCTTTCGTGGTCCACCTCGAAGGCCCTCACCGTCAGGCTCGATAGGGAGCATCCCTCCCCGGGTCCGATGGGGCGGATCTCCGCCAGCTCGGGCGCACCGGATACCTCGGCGCACCATTGAAACAGCTCCAAGTCCGACCTTGGGCAGATCACCCTCAGCGCCCGCCTCTGGCCCCATAGGTGCCTTATCCACAGCAGCGGGACCAAGTCCCAGAAGTGGTCTATGTGGGAATGGGATATCAGGACCGCCCGGAGCTTCGTGGGGCTCAGGTTGCGCCTGAGCATTTCGCTGACCGATCCGGGCCCGACATCGAGGAGGAATCTGAGCCCATCCCATTCCACATAGGTCGATGTCGATAGTATGGCCCTGCCCTGTAGCGGGAATACCCTGATCACCCTCTCTCCCCGATCGCGGCCCCATCGCCGCATTCCGGCGGGCCCTTCCATTTGCCCAAGTTCCTGAAAACGTAGATGGTCACGATCCCCCCGATCAGCAGCTTGCTCCAGAACATCGGTATCCTGATCAATATCGCAGCCGAGGCCGCCTCGGCGGGCGAGAGGTTCAATATGGAGAAGAGGGCCGTCATGGCGGCCTCCGTGATTCCCATCATACCTGGTATGAAGAGGGGCATCGATTGTATCGTCATGCCTATGACGTAGACGGTCACGATGGCCAATAGCGGGAGATCCTTCCCAAGGGAGGTCAGGACGAGGATCGGGATCGATAGCTCCAAGAGGAAGCTGGCGGAGCAGAGCGATAGCGATGTCAAGCAAGCGATCGGCTCGGAGGAAATGGCTTGGATCCCCTCCCTATATTGGGCTATAAGGCCTAACCCCCTCTCTCTCATCAAGGAGGCCTTGGCCCTCCACCTCTCCCCCATTATAAGCATGAGCCCCGTGAGGCCCTCAAGCCCTCGCCTTGCCAGCTCGTCGTTCACTGTGAGGAGCGCGAGGGATCCGGATATTATGAAGGGCGGCGTAACCAAGGCCACTATAGCGACCCCTATCGGGGGGCTTATGCGCGCCTTATCGAACAGATAGATGAGGCCGACGCAACAGGTCACTAGGAAAGGAAGTATGCTGAACAGCCTATGGATTATGATCGTCGCCAAGCTCACGCCTATCTGCTTTATGGTGTTCTTAGTGGTCAGGTAGATCCTCATGGCCTCCCCGCTGAAGGAACCGGCGGGGAGGGCTTGATCAAGGAAGATATCGGACCACATTATCCCGAACGTCTTCCCCAGGTCGCAGCTCAAATTGGCCCTCCTCAACAGGACCCACCAGCCCAATATGTACAGGTTGGAGCCGATCACGGAGGCGAGGATCGAGAGGGAGAGAACCCCGATGTCGGCCTTGGCGATCTCCTTAGCGATCTCCCCGAATCCTATGAGGAAGAGGATCGCCGCATAGGAGAATAGTCCCACCGATGCCAATAGCAGGATCCTGAATATGGAGGCCCTCGGGATCCCCTTGGCCCTGCAAATCCATCCATATTCCACGAGGCCAGCCCCTCCGCCCAGCGCGCGGCCGCCCCTCCCCCCCGGACAATTCAATCGATCGCGCAGTCGTTTATATTAAGATGAGGGATTGATGCGCAAGCCCATTTGGGGAGGGCAAGACCTAATTCCGCCAAATCCATCGCCGAGCTCAGCCGCCGCCCACCGGGGGGAATATGGAGATCTCATCCCCATCCCTTATGATCGTCTTTAAATCGTCAAGTTGTTTGATGTTTCTCCCGTTCACCATGATCACCACATTATCCTTGACTTGATCCCCCTCGATGACCTCTCTCTCGAGCTCCCCCCTGCAGCGCCCGAAGGCCTCCCGGAGCGCCTCCTCCAAGGTCAGCGGCCCATCCGTTTCCAAGGCGAGCTCCCTCTCGCCGCATATCTCCCTGAAGGAAGCGAAGAGCATGACCTTGAATTTCATGGGATATCGTCTCCCATCAGATTAGCGTAAAAACCCTTTGTCGAAGGGCTGGACCCCGCAGTCATTTCGAGGAAACCCACCTCCCCCCAAATTCTGTGAGCTCCTTCTTCCATATCGGAACCTCCTCCTTGATCCGCTCTATTATCATCTCCATGGTTTCGAAAAGCTCGCGCCTATGGGAGGCGGAAACTATGACGTACATTATATCCTCGCCCGGCCCCAGCTCCCCTATATTATGGTATATCCGAACGTCCGCTATGCCGGGCCTCCCCATCGCCCAATCGGCTATCTCCTGCAGTGCCCTCTCGGCCATCGCCCTCTCGGCCTCGAACCAAAGCCCCTTGACCCTCGAACCATCATCCGCCACCTCCCTTACGATCCCTATGAAGCAACCTATTGCGCCCCC
>JAWCOP010000090.1:0-3021 GCA_038847005.1 Bathyarchaeia archaeon
ACATCGTGCCGGCCGATTCCAGGCTGATCGCAGCCAAGGACCTCTTCGTCAACCAATCCGCGCTGACCGGGGAATCGTTCCCGGTGGAGAAGATCGCCGCGCCGATCGAATCGCCCAGCCCCTCGATCGAGGGGTGGAGGAACTACCTCTTCATGGGGACCTCGGTCGTCAGCGGGACCGCGATGGCCGTCGCCGTCAGGACCGGGGGGCGCACGGACTATGGGAGGATAGCCGAGAGGCTCGCCAGGAGGGCGCCGGAGACGGAGTTCGAGAGGGGGCTGAAGGGCTTCGGCCTAATGATGATGCAGCTGACGTTCCTCTTGGTGATCTTCGTCTTCTTCGTGAACGCGCTCTACAAGCGCGATGTCTTGGAATCGCTCCTCTTCTCCGTGGCCTTGGCCGTCGGCCTGACCCCGGAGCTCCTGCCGATGATAATCTCCGTGAACTTGGCCAAGGGATCCATAGCTATGGCGAAGAGGGGCGTCATCGTCAAGCGCCTCATATCCATCGAGAACTTCGGCAGCATGGACGTCCTATGCGCGGATAAAACGGGGACGATCACGGAGAACAGGATAAGGCTCGTATTGCACATCGACATCGAGGGCGAGGATGACGAGAAGGTCCTCCTCTATTCCTTCCTGAACAGCTATTATCAAACCGGGTTGAAGAGCCCATTGGATGACGCCATACTGGCATATAGGGATATCGACATCGGGGATTTTAGGAAGATCGATGAAATACCGTTCGACTTCTTTAGGAAGCGCGTATCCATAGTTGTGGAGCGCGGGGGGCAGCGCTCCTTGATAACGAAGGGCGCCCCGGAGGAGATACTTAGGATATGCTCCAGATATGAGTTGAAGGATGCCGCGTTCGATATGACGGAGGAGGCGCGCGGAAGGATCGGGCGGAAGTATTGCGAATTGAGCGCAGAGGGATTCAGGGTCCTGGCGGTAGCGCATAAGGCGATCGAGGATGGGAGGACCGTTTACTCGGCGGATGATGAGAAGGATTTAACGCTAATCGGCTTCGTGGCTTTCTTGGACCCCCCGAAGGAGACGGCTCGGGAGGCCCTGCAGCTGCTGAAGAAGGTTGGGGTCGAGCTCAAGATAGTCACCGGGGACAACGAGTTGGTATCCAAGAAGGTATGCGAGCACTTGGGCTTCGAGATCAAGGGCGTGGTGCTCGGGAGCGAGATAGCCCAGATGCACGACGATGCCCTCTCGAGGGTCGTCGAGGAGGCGAACATATTCGCTAGGGTGACGCCGGCGCAGAAGGATAGGATAATAAACGCGCTCAAGGCCAACGGCCACGTCGTCGGCTTCCTCGGGGATGGGATCAACGATGCGCCGTCCCTGAAGTCGGCGGACGTGGGGATCTCCGTAGATAACGCCGTTGATGTGGCGAAGGAGTCGGCCGATATAATATTGATGCGCAAGGACCTGAGAGTTTTGCAGGAGGGCGTCTTGGAGGGGAGGAAGACCTTCGGGAATACGATGAAGTACATAATGATGGGGACGAGCTCGAACTTCGGGAACATGTTCAGCGTCGCCGGCGCATCGCTCTTCCTGCCCTTCCTGCCCATGCTTCCGATCCAGATACTCCTGAACAACCTCCTCTACGACTTCTCCCAATTCACCATACCCACGGATGAGGTGGATCCGGAGTACGTCGAGAGGCCCAAGAGGTGGGATATGGCCTTCATAAGGAGGTTCATGGCCTTCCTCGGGCCCGTGAGCTCCCTCTTCGATTTCCTGACCTTCTTCGTAATGCTCCTTATATTCCAAGCGACCGAGCCCCTATTCCAAACCGCTTGGTTCCTCGAATCCCTATGCACGCAAACCTTGGTGATATTCTCCATAAGGACCAGGAGGGCGCCCTTCTATAGGAGCAGGCCCAGCAGGCCCTTATTATTGAGCACCCTCGCCATAGTCGGCTCCGCGCTCCTTTTGCCCTTCACGCCACTGGGCCCGCTGTTCGGGTTCGTGAAGCCCCCGCCCGCCTTCTTCGCCGCTCTGGCGGCCCTGATCGGGGCCTATATGGCGCTCACGGAGGTCGTTAAGAAGTGGTTCTATGGGCGTTATGCCAATCGCCTCGAGAGGATCCCCGTTCAAGGGATCCCGCCCAGATAGCGCCGGGGCGGCCCTTGCGATTCGTTAGGGAATCACCGGCCATTAAAGCCCGCGGGGGCTCCGGATTCCCCCAGCGCTGAGCAATCTACGGCTTCTGGGCCATTATGGCCCTAAGTATTCGCAGCGTCTTATCCCTCCGCGCCCGCCTTCTTATGGCGCCCATGTCGACCTTCGTGAACCTCAGGATCGCCCTCACGTCATCCTCATCCTTCAGGGCCCTCTCCTTTGGGATCGTCGCCCTTATCATTCGCAATTTGGCCAGAACCAAGTCTTCGGGCGCTTGATAGAAGGTCGGCAGGCCTTGGATCGTGCCGGCCCTCTTCGAAAGCCTCCCGCGGGAGAGGATTATATCCACGTTAAATGGGGATCTTGCATCCCTGAGCGTGACTATCCTAAAGCCCGATTTCAGGGCCGATTCGATCCTTCCCCCATCCGCCTCTATCCCGGCCCCCCTCAAGGCCGCGGCCAGCTTGGTCAAACCATCCCGAGGAACCTTTACCATAATATCTACGTCCATCGTGGTTCGGGGAACCCCATAGTAACTCGCCGCCAAGGCCCCTGTGAACGCATAATCCAATCCGGCGGCGTTGAGGCCGATCACCAATCTCCTGATCAATCCCTCGAAGGTTTCCAGCTTCTGGACCCCGCCTTCAGGCGCCTCCCGAAGGACACCCTTTCCCTTACGATCTCCAAAAGCTCCCCCTCCCCAATCCCCGGATATAGGTCCCTTATGGAATCGGCGCAAACCCGGACGCAAGCGTCCGTCATGCTGATCGCGAGGCTCACCTTCTCCTCTGGCTTCAACCATTCCAAGGCGATCGCGCACCCGAGGCCCCGCGGATGGCGCTCTGCCCTAGGGAACGTTGCCCCATCAATAAAAGCTCAGCGAAGG
>JAWCOP010000090.1:3031-4365 GCA_038847005.1 Bathyarchaeia archaeon
GGCAGGGGCAATCCCTTGGGATGGGGGATGCGGGAATGGGCCCAGAATCCAACGCGAGCCGAGCTCGGAACCCTTGCGCCGAAACAATCGGCGCGTCCCCATCCGAAAAAGGCTGGGGGCGGCCCCATTGAGCGAGCGTGGAAAAGGGGAAAATGGGGATGCCTAGGGGGTCCGGCGGCGCTCCCCGATGCCTTTCGCGCTCACTTCGGCAGCGGGACCCCCATTACCTCTCCGGTCCTGCCGTCTATCCTTATCCTGCCTATGGCGTTGCCATTGGCATCGAGGATGGGCACGCTGTAGGCGGATCGGAGCTGCTTCGGATCACCGGCGCTCCATCCCCTTGCCATCGAGCCTTGGACGGCCTTCAGGGCATCTTCGGCCGTCGGCGTATTGAGCTTGCCCAGGACCACGGCCATGACCGCCTTGCCCCTGTATTCTATGCGAACCACCCACGAGCCGCCCCTATCCTTCACCTCGCCGACCTTGAACTCCCTTATGGCGTCGTTGGCTATGGCTTTCGCCTGCTCGCCCGTCACCGTCATTATGGTCGACGGCCTCCTGATGATCTCGCCGTTCCTGCCGTCCACCCTAACGATGGCCACGATGGAATCCTTGTAATCGAGCAATGGGACGGCGTATATGGCCCCCATCAGCTTCGGCTCCCCGGCCTTCCAGCCCTTCCTCAAAGACTCCTCCACGAGGGCCTTGGCCTGCTCCGCCGTGGGGGCGGCCACGTTGGTCACGTGGATCGATGCCACCACTCCCTTCCCGTCCTCGATGGGGACGATCCAGCCGGCCCTGAAGGGGGCTACCGTGCCCACCTTGAAGCTCGGTATGTCGGCTTCGACCGCCGCCTTGGCTTGGGCGGAACTAATGGTCACGTTCCCGGCCCGGCCCCGCCACCATTGCGCGGGCGCCGATTGACCCTTGCGCATCTGGAGCGCATTGACCCATCCAGCCATGCCTAGGCCCCGCCCTTCGGCGGGGAGATCGGCGGCCCATGGGGGCACGGGGCTCCATTCATCGCCCATCCTCCCGGGGCCGATCCGAGGCCCACCGAGCGGCCCGGCCATGTAGGGGGCCGCCCTTTGCGCCATCGATGCGAAAGCCGCGTTGACCAAGAGCGCCGAAACGACCATCGCCGCTACGATCGCCGCCGGTAGCGCGCTCTTCCAATCCCCATTCATCTTTTCCTTCGCCTCGCCCTCCCCCCGAGGGGCGAGCCATAATAAGGGTTGTGTAACTTTGTTGAGCAACAATGTTAACGGCCGCATCCCTCTTGAAACTGGGAAGGGGGAGGCGATCCCAAGGGGCCGCGGAGGGATCCTCGCCCC
>JAWCOP010000091.1:0-4352 GCA_038847005.1 Bathyarchaeia archaeon
GATCGAATACCCCTGAAGCCCCGCGCTCCGGCCGGCGGCCCGGATTCGGATGGGGCCTCGGAGGGCTCGAAGGGATTGAGGCGGATCATAAGGGCGGTCATATTCGACCTCGACGGCGTATTGGTCGACACGGCCAAGCCGGCCCATATGGCGGCGAACGCGGCCCTCAGGGGGTTCGGGAAGCCCGAGCTGAGCTTCGAGGATTTCATGCGGAGGGCTTGGGGGCGCTACAGCGGGGATATCTTCAAGGACCTCGTCGGGGATCTGGGGGATGAGGCGGCCAAGGAGGCAATGGAGCTCTACAATAGGATGAGGTGGGAGTTCATCGGGGAGGCGGGGCTGTACCCTTGGACCTTGAGGATTTTGGAGGCGCTCAAGGCGAGGGGCTTGAGGCTCGCCATAACCACCCATACGGTCCCGGGGCTGGCCGAGGGGATCTTGGAGCGCTTCGGGATCGCGAAGTACTTCGATGCGGTCGTGAGGGGAGGGGAGGCCCCTAGGCCGAAGCCCAGCCCGGATCCGATCCTATTGGCATGCGAGAGGATCGGCGTGGGGCCCGAGGAGGCGGTTTACGTGGGCGATAACGTCGTCGATGTCCTCGCCGGCAAGGCCGCCGGCTGCATCACCGTGGCCCTAACGACCTCCAGGGGCCGGGGGGAGTTCGAGGAGGCGGGTGCCGATTTCATCTTGGATCGCTTGGACGGGTTGCCGGCCCTGATAGATGGATTGGGCGAAGGGGCCATTGGGGGATCTCAGGGATAGGTTCGCGGGATCGCTACTCGGGACGGCCCTAGGGGATGCCCTAGGGGCCTCCGGTTGGGGAAGAGCCCTCGCCCGCCAAGGCGCCGCCGATGCCGAGGGAGGCCAACCCCCCGGGATCCTTTTTTACACGGACGATACCCACATGGCCATCGGCGTGGCCGAATCCCTCATCGAGAGGCGGGGCCTCGATGCCGATCATATGGCGGCGAGGTTCGCCGAGGATTACGAAAGGGAGCCGTACAGGGGCTATGGGCCGGGTCCGCCGCGGATATTCCGCATGATCCGGGCTGGGGTGGATCGGAGGGAGGCGGCCCGCTCGGTTTATCCGGGAGGGTCGTTCGGCAACGGGGCGGCCATGAGGATCGCCCCGCTGGGCCTTTTCTATAACGATGATCTGCAAATCCTTAAGCGCGCCGCGGAGGAGGCCAGCGGGATAACCCATACCCATCCGCTGGGGATCGAGGGGGCCGTCCTCCAAGCCGCCGCCGTGGCTATGGCCGTTCGCTCCGGGAACGGGTCCCCCTTGGATCCCAAGGATTTCTTAGAGGCCTTGAGGGGGCTCGTCTCGCGGAGGGTTTATATCGAAAAGCTCCATGCGATCGGGCGGTTGTTGGAGGAGGGGGCGGATCCAAGCCGGGTCGCTTCGGAGCTTGGGAACGGGGTCGAGGCCTTCAACTCGGTCCCAACGGCCATCTTCTCCTTCCTGGCCAATCGTGGGAGCTTCCCAAGGGCCGTCCTCTACGCCATCGGCCTAGGTGGGGATGCGGATACGATAGGCGCCATGACGGGCGCAATATCGGGCGCCTATATAGGGGCCGAGGGGCTGCCGCGAGGTTGGCTCCTCAAGTTGGAGGGGGCCGATCGCCTCAAGCGCTTGGCCCTCTCCCTTTTCGAGGCCAAGTACGGGCGGGGGCTATAGGGCCCGACCGCCCGATATTGCGGCGAGCCGGATAACCATTTTATACATCGCCCCCAGCCCGCTCCGATGGTTTTCGCCATGGCAACCGATAGGGCCGTTGTAACCGTCATGGGGAGGGATAGGGTCGGCATAGTGGCCGGGATATCGGGCGAGCTGGCCGAGGCCAACGCCAACATAGTGGACTTGGCGTCGACGAAGATGGGCGACCTCTTCGTCATGACGATCCTGATAGACATAAGCGGGATGAGGGGGAGCCTCGCGGAGCTCAAAGAGAGGCTCCGAAGGAGGGGGGAAGCCTTGGGCGTGCAGGTCATGGTGCAGCATGAGGACGTCTTCCGCTATATGCACCGCGTCTAGGGGAGGACGGCACTTGTTCTCCAAGGACGAGATAATCGAAACGATACGGATGATCTTGGTGGAGCATCTGAACGTCCGAGCGGTGACTTTGGGCATAAGCCTCTTGGATTGCATAAGCGATGACTTCGACGCCATGAGGGATCGGATCGAGCGGAAGGTCTCGGGAGCGGCGGAGGGATTCGTGGAGGAGGCCAAGTCGGTCGAGGAGAAATACGGGATACCGATAGTCAATAGGAGGATTGCGGTCACGCCTGCCTCGGCGTTGCTGGGCCCGGCCATCAGGGGGATCCCGGATGGGGAAGCCGTTGAGCTCGCGGTTGGGCTGGCGCGGGCATTCGATGAGGGCGCCAAGAGGGCCGGCGTCGACTTCATCGGCGGCTACGGGGCCTTGGTTCAAAAGGGTTGCACGCGGGCCGATTCCATATTGACGCGCTCCATACCGAAGGCTCTGAGCTCCACGGAGAGGGTTTGCTCCTGCGTCAACATAGCGAGCACGAAGGCCGGCATAAATGTCAACGCCGCCAAAGCCATGGGGGAGATTGTCTTGGAAACTGCTCGGGCGACCGCTGATAGGAACGGGATCGGCTGTTGCAAGCTGGCGGCCTTCGCGAATGCGCCCGAGGATAACCCCTTCATGGCCGGGGCCTACCATGGGCTGGGGGAGCCCGAGAGCGTCATAAACGTGGGAATAAGCGGGCCCGCGGTCATAAGGGCGGCCGTCGAGCAAAGCCAAGGCGAGGATTTCAGGACCCTCGCGGAGCGCATCAAGAGGACCGCCTTCAAGATAACTAGGGTCGGGGAGCTCGTCGGGAGGGAGATGGCCAAGCGGCTCGGGGTGAGGTTCGGCATAGTGGATCTATCCCTCGCGCCCACGCCAGAGGCGGGCGAGAGCATCGCCGATATAATAGAGGCCATGGGAATAGAATCCTGCGGGGCCCCGGGCTCCACGGCCGCGCTGGCGCTCCTGACGGACGCCGTGAAGAAGGGCGGCGCGATGGCCACCTCCTTCGTCGGAGGCTTGAGTGGGGCCTTCATACCCGTTAGCGAGGATGCAGGGATGAAGGATGCCTTGAGGGCGGGGTCGCTCTCGCTCGAGAAGCTCGAGGCCATGACCTCTGTTTGCTCGGTTGGGCTGGACATGATAGCCATACCTGGGGATACGCCGCCGGAAACCATATCGGCCATAATAATGGATGGGATGGCGATAGGCGTTGTGAACGATAAGCCGATCGGGGTCAGGCTCATACCGGTGCCGGGGAAGGGGGCTGGCGATACGGTGGAGTTCGGTGGGCTCTTTGGGTCGGCGATCGTGATGCCGGTGAGCCGTTTCTCGCCCTCAAAGTTCATCGGGCGCGGCGGGCAGATCCCATCCCCCATCTCGAGCTTGAGAGGGTAGAGCGAGCCTCCCCATATGACCGCCGCGAGGCTGGGCGGGCTGGTTTCAGCCAACCGATCTTGGAGTTTAAACGAAATCACCTAAAACCCGAGGGGAGGCTCAAGGCTACCCGATTGGGCATCAGGATTTATCAAGGGATCGGCTCCTTCATGAGATGGGTATCAACTTTGGCATCGGGTAGCCCTTGGAAACATCCATCTCGATGGCGAATAGATGGGTCCGGGGCTTTATCCCGCGTAGGAGCAGGGCGCCGTGTTCCCTCATGATCCTCAGGTGCACATCGGCCATCGCCCCAAGATCCCCGCGGAGATCCTCGCGGCAGGGCCTGAGCAGGAGGAGCATCAAGCCGCCCCTCATCCTCGTCTTCGTGGCCTCGATGCCCAATACGTTGATGGCCCGATCCGAGCCATAGCGGTTCGCGAGCGATATTGCCCCGATCACGCTGAGGATCGGCCCATGGCCCTCCTTGGCGAGCTCCTCCGCCGCCTCCAGACATTTGTGATAATCCTCCCAAATGTCCCTGCCCTCCAGTTGGAGGACGGGGGGATCCGCTTGGAGGCCCGCCCCCCTTTGGGCGCAGATCCGGATGAGCGTATCGATCTCGGCCTTCGGGATCCCGCCCTCGGAGATCCGCTCCTTGGCGAGCAAGGGATCGACACCAGGGGACGGCACCATCATCACGGCCCTCCCTCGGGATAGGAAGTTCCAAATGGTCGGGCTGATCAATAATTGATATTGCCGGGTCGATATCCAAGGCTCGATCTCGAAGAGGGCCGTGGATCCCCTCTCGTAGCCGCCGCTTAGGATCCGATCCAGCTCGGCGCAACCCGAGGAGAATTTCCCCAGCGGATCCGGGATGGGCTGGAATCGCCCGGGCTTCTCGATGGGCTTCTCCCTGAAGACTGGGATGGCTTGGAA
>JAWCOP010000092.1:0-4345 GCA_038847005.1 Bathyarchaeia archaeon
ATGCTCGCGGCCATAATCGTGCTATCCTTCATGATAACGCCCATAGTCGTCACGGTGGCGAAGGATTGCCTCCTCATGGTCCCGCGGGAGCTGAAGGAGGCGGCCTATGGCTTGGGAGCTAGGAGATACGAGGTAATAAGGCACGTGAGCATACCGTATGCCAAGAGCGGCATACTAGGCGGCCTCATATTGGGCTATGGGAGGGCGATAGGGGAGACGATGGCGGTCACGATGGTCATAGGGAGCTCCTATGCGATCTCGTCCTCCCTCCTCAGCCCCGCCCATACGATGGCCGCCGTGCTGGCGAACGAGTTCGCGGAGGCCACCGATGCCCTCTATCTCTCCTCCCTGACGGCCATAGCCCTCCTCCTGATCCTCATATCCTTGGTCATAAACTTGGCCGGTAGGTCGGTGGTGATGAGATGGCAAAGGGCCGCAAGATGAAGGACTGGCTCTTGGTGGCCTTCTCCGCCTCCTCGATGGCCATTGTTGCCTTCCCATTGATCCACATAATCCTGACCACGGCGATGAACGGGATCCGATCGATCGATCCCGCCTTCCTAGCGTCCCTCCCAAAGCCCCCCGGCGAGGCCGGGGGCGGCATAGCGCATGCCATACAAGGCTCGTTGATCCTCGCGGCCCTCACAATGGCGATCAGCATCCCCTCCTCATTGATGATCGCCATATATTTGGCGGAATATCGCGATAGGAGGTTTGGGGAGATCCTGGAGGTCGTGAACGACGCCTTCACGGGGACCCCCAGCATAGTGGCCGGCGTATTCATTTACTCCTTCGTGGTCCTGAGGCATGGATTCTCCGCCTTGGCCGGGGCGATGGCGCTGAGCATACTCGCCATCCCGAATTTGGTGAGGATCTTCGGGGAGGCCCTCAAATTGGTCCCGTTGGATTTGAGGATGGCGGGCTTGGCCTTGGGGGCCCCGAGATGGCGGGTCATAATCCACATAGTCTTGGGCGCGGCGATGCCATCGATAGCCTCCGGGACCCTATTGATCTTGGCGAGGGTCATGGGTGAAACGGCCCCGCTCCTCTTCACCGCCTTCGGCAGCAATAGGTTCGCCTACGATATCCTCCATCCGGTTTCAGCCATACCGCTGGTGATTTATACATACGCCACGTCCCCTTATACCGATTGGCATGGTAAGGCTTGGGGGGCCGCCCTCATCCTAATGCTCCTCGTGCTCGCGATAAACCTCTTGGTCAGATATAGCCTAAGGGGGAGGGGATAGGGAATTTGCTTCACAACGTTTTAAAGTTTATTAATGGCCCCTCAAAACCGAGGTATGGGATGAACGCCGCGGGATTCTCGGAACCAAATAGCAATGGTTGGGGGAGGGATTCCAGAACCGCCCCATTGGAATCGGGCGAGCCCGAGGACTTCGAAGAGATATTTCGCATCGTTAAGAAGGCCGTTAAGGCGATCCTTGGCAAGGAGAGGGCTGGCCTGATGCTCGTCCTAGCGGATTTGCCGCCGAACATAGGGGCCTTCCACAGCTTCGGGTCGAACTCCATAGTCTTGAACAGGCTCGCCTTGGAGGCCATGAGGGCCGAGGCCAAGGAAGAGATCGAGGTCAAATCCTACATTTTCGTAGTGCTCCTCCACGAATACCTCCATAGCTTGGGGCATCTCGACGAAGCGCAGACTAGGAGGCTCGTGTATGAGATCTCGAAGGAGCTATTCGGGGAAGGCCATCCCGCCACCAGGATGGCCGCCCGAGGGCCTTTGGAGCTCTTGGAAGGGGTCATGGCTCGCGGGGATATGGGCGAGCGCCCGCCCAAAATAGTGAAGGAGTTCGATCCAGCCTATAGGGGATACATCCATTGAAAGGAGGACCCGTTGCCTTTGACGCATCGACATCCCGCGTCTTGGAAGCGGCCGAGGCGGCGCTATCGGACGAGCTCTACGCCTCTATCCTATATGGCCGATTGGCGATCGCTCACGGGGATAGGCCGATCGGGCCGAAGCTGGGGAAGATGGCAGATATGGAGCGCGATCACGCCGAGTTCTGGCGCGATTTCCTACGAAGGAGGCATCGCCCGGCGCCGAGCGGGGCTGCATACGGCCCAAGGCTCGCCCTCCACTTTGCCGCATCCAGATTATTGGGCCTCAGGGTCTTCCTATTATTGCTGGAGAGGGATGAGCGCGAGGCCATCGAACTTTATTCCAAGCTCCTCGAGAGCCCCGGGATCGATGGGCCTGAGAGGGATAGGCTTAGGGGGATCCTGGAGGATGAGCTCCTCCACGAGCGGGAGCTCCTCGAGGAGGAATCCAAGGCTAGGGAGCACATCGCCCACGTCAGGGATGCCGTCTTGGGAATGAACGATGGCTTGGTCGAGATATTGTCGATCACGTCCGGTTTGGCGGGGGCCTACGGGGACCCCCTCCAAACGGCCTTGGGCGGGCTCGTGGTCGCGGTGGCCGGCGCGCTGTCGATGGGGATGGGCGTATTCGCCAGCGTAAAGGCGCAGAGGCAGGTTAGCGAAAGCCTCCTGCGCAGGGTCAAGGAGGCATCGAGGTACGTCGCGCACGTATTCAAGGAGAGGCTGATCGGGCACATGAGGAAAAGGGGATATACCATTGAGCTCTCAAGGGCAGTGGCCGAGGAATCCTCTAAGGATCCAGAGCTGCTTTCCAAGATTATAGCCGAGGAGGAGTACGGCCTCAGGGGGGAATCCATGGGTAGCCCGCGCAGGGCCGGGCTTTACTCGGGGCTATCCAATATTTCCGGGGCCCTCATTCCCTTGCTCCCCTATTTCCTCGGCCTTCCCATCTCGATCGCGATGCCGCTCTCGGTGATATTGGCAGCTGCGGCATTGGCAATCACTGGGTCCCTCGTGGCGATCTTGGCCTCCCTGCCGGTGAGGCGAAAGGTCTTGGAAATGATAGCGGTCGGTTTGGGGGCCGCGGGATCCACGTTCCTGATCGGCAGGATAGCCTCCATGCTCCTGGGGATCAACATTTGATCGGAATTGGGGCGCTCACGCGATTTTTTCCAAGAGCCTTAAGGCATCCGGGCTCGATATTGTGTAAAAGACCCACTTGCCCCTTTTCTCATCCCTCACCAAGCCGGCGCCCCTGAGCACCCTGAGGTGATAGGATGCGGTGGTCTGGGATAGGCCCAATGCGGACATTATCTCGCATACGCAAGCCTTTCGGGCGCTCAGGAGCTTCATTATCTTCAAGCGCTCCGAGTTGGAAAGGGCTTTCAGGATTTTGCTCTGTTTCTTGATCGCGCCCTCGTTCACCTCCTCCTTTACCAGCCTCTTGAGCTCCCTTAGGTGTTGCGCCGGGCTTTCGGCCTTGGAGAGCCCCGACTTCAGAAGCCTTTCGATCCTATCGAGGTTGGATCTTCTTGGCATCGAACTCGCCTTCTTTCATTTTTACATATTCAGGCTTAAATGATATATTTAAATATATTGGAAACTTCCTCGATTACAAAATTTCCAATCCGGGGAGAATGGGGCGGCGCTCGGGCCATAAAATCCCTCGATCATTGCAATTCAAAATAAACCACCTTCCGGAAATGCGATCGCTATTAGAGAGATGGGATCGCGCCTATTTCTCGCGTCATCAATCGCCGCTCCCCTAACCTATCCTGAAAATTAGCCTGTGGCCGGCTCATTGATGGAAACTGGCGGAAGCTTTTTATCGAGTTGAATATCATCGATCCCTGCGCCCTCCTCATCTCTATGTATTTAAATACATAGAAATGTTTAAATAGGTGTTCTCGTCCGCATACCCTCAATGGGAGGGGGCCCATGGTGTTCGAAGTCATATGGGATTTGGCGACTGCGGGATTGCTCTCCTTGGAGGAATACATCGCCGCCCACATGCTGACCTGCCTCGTCCCCGCCTTCCTATTGGCTGGTGCGATGGTGGCCTTCGTCAACCGAGAGGCCATATTGGATCACTTGGGCGAAAGGGCCAATAAGGCCAAATCCTTCCCGCTGGCGGCCACATCCAGCTTCTTCTTGGCCGCCTGCTCCTGCACGGTGATCCCGATTTCGAGCGGGCTTTATTATAGCGGCGCCGGGATCGGTGTTGCCTTCATAATCCTCTGGGTCGCTCCAGCAGCGAACGTATTGGCCCTCACCTATACGGGGAGCATCCTCGGCGGTGAAATGGTCGTTTCTAGGGTGATCGCTGCCCTTTTGATGGCATTCATCGTTGGCGGCGTCATGACCTTGGCCTTCAGGGGAGAGAGGCTGGAGGCATCCGCCGGGGGGACGGGTGGGGGAAAGGCGGACAGGAAGCTCTTCGCCCGACGGGACCTGGCCCTCCTCTTATTGATCCTCCTCTCCCTCCTAATGCCCAATTACTTGGTGA
>JAWCOP010000093.1:0-4290 GCA_038847005.1 Bathyarchaeia archaeon
TCCTCCTTCACCTCCGAGAGATCGCCTACGTCCGACCATTTGACTTGGGGCACCTCGACCAAGACCTCCCTCATAGCGCTGGGCTCCACATCCTTCAGGGCCTCGTTGAAGTCCTCCATGGTAACGGTTATCTTGTTGAGGACCTCGGCCGGTATGCTCTCCGCCTCCAAGTCAAGGCTCGGCAGGATCCTCCTCAGGGCCCTCATGGCGGCCTCCTTGCAAAGGGCCTCCAGATCCGCGCCGACGAAGCCGTGGGTTATATCGGCCAGCTTCCCGAGATCCACGCCCTCGGCCAGCGGCATCCCCCTGGTATGGATCTGGAGGATCTCCAGCCTTCCTTGCCTATCCGGCACGCCTATCTCTATCTCCCTATCGAACCTGCCAGGCCTCCTGAGGGCCGGATCGATCGCGTTCGGCCTGTTCGTCGCGCCTATCACGACGACCTTTCCCCTTGGTTCTAGGCCATCCATCAGGGCCAGCAATTGCGAAACGACCCTCTTCTCCACCTCGCCCGTGATCTCCTCCCTCTTCGGGGCTATCGAATCTATCTCGTCGATGAAGATTATGCTCGGCGCGTTCTCTTGGGCTTGCTTGAATATCTCCCTTAGCCTCTCCTCGCTCTCCCCGTAATATTTGCTCATAATCTCCGGCCCACCTATATGGATGAAGTTCGCGTTCGTCTCGCTGGCAACGGCCTTCGCCAGCAGGGTCTTGCCGGTCCCGGGCGGGCCATGAAGGAGGACGCCCTTTGGCGCCTCGATCCCGAGCCTCTCGAAGAGCTCCGGGTGCCTCAACGGGAGCTCTATCATCTCCCTGACCTTTTGGATGGCATCCTTGAGGCCGCCTATATCCTCGTAGGTTATCTTCGGGACCGCCACGGCCGCTTTGGGCTGCTCGCTGATAGATATTTGCGTCTCGGCTGTGACGATTAGGGCGTTGGCGGCTGGTTGCGTGGCCGTGACGACCAAGTCGACCTTCCTGCCCATTATGCTCACCGGGACCGTATCCCCCCTCGTTACCACGCGGCCCTCCAGCAGCTGGGCCAAATACTCCTCGCCGCCGATGATCCTGAGCGGTTGCGTTGGGCTGAGGGTTATCCTCTCGGCCCTTTTGGCATCGGCTTTGCCCACCGTCACCTTATCGTCTATCCCGACCCCGGCGTTCCTGCGGACATATCCGTCGATCCTCAGGATACCCTTTCCATAATCCTCGGGATGGCCCGGCCAATGGATGGCGAAGGTCCTCCTCTTCCCATTTATCTCAATGACGTCGCCCGAGATCAGGCCGAGCTCGCTCGCCACCTTGGGGTCTACCCTCGCGATCCCCCGGCCCACATCCCTCTTCTCCGCATCCTTCACCCTCAAGACGGCTTGATTGGCTTTCCCCATCTCGAAGAATGCCCCCTCATATAGCAGATTAGTGATAGTATCATCTCGCCAGTATAAAAACCAATTGCGATTTATAAAGGACTAGGGATCGGCGGTAAAAAGTAGTATTCAATTATGAGGGTTTTGAAAGTTGGGGTCTAAGCCTCCAGCGCATTCGCGGCCCATCGGGGCGATGTCTTTAGCGCAATGGAGCCTTCCACCGCTTTGGCCCCATCGCTCATCGCCTCGACGCTATGCACTCGAAGCTTGCTCCCCGAGTTGGGGCCCTTGGGGCTGAATAAAAGCCTTTCTGCCGAATTTTTTATATCTTTTCAATCAATTTTCTTGATCGCGGTTGAGGGGATTTGGAGGCATTCGAATCGGACCTAAGCCTCCTGTTCGAAAGGCTGAGTGGGGGCTTGGATGCAGGGGCTAGGGGCAAGCTGAGGGGCCTCAGGGATAAGCTGATCCGCCTCCATATGAAGAACGTCGTGAAGATAAACCATTCGGCAATGGAGCTCATATGCGCCAAGCACTTGCTCCTAGCTGGCTACGATGTGGATGTAGAACGTTTATTGGACGGGATATCCTGCGATATCTACGCCTCTAAGGGCTTGGGCTCCTTGATCGTTGAGGTCGAAACGGGCTATATACCGCCGGAGCACGCACTCGATCCCCTGACCTATTGCAAGGCCAGGATCGCCAGCAAGATAACCCGCTATAGCGGCTTCGCCACGAAATTCGGATTGGCCACGCCGCCCCATTACATAATTCAGATCCCCGATGCCCTGATAAAGCCCCCTAGGTATAGGTCGGATGAGGAGATAGGGGAGATAAAGAGGCTTTGCGATCTCTATTACAAAAACCCGCCGGTGAGCATCGAGGAGATAAGGAACGCACGCCTCCATATGATACTGATAATAGATGTGGATAGGGCGTGGATCCAAGAGGTGGATCCGGCGGATTACATAGAGAGGGGCAAGCAATGGGCTTATTGAAGAAGCTGATTGCGTCCCATTTGGGCCGGGGCCCCGCTTGGGCGATGTGGTGATCCCATGCATTTAGCCAAGGATTTCCAAGATTCCTTTGACCAGTTCCATATGCCTCAATTCATCGTTCATCATCTTGGTCAACGCGTCCCTATACTTGGCCGATTCAGGAAGCCTCAATGAGGCCTTGTACATCTCGAACGCCCTTCCCTCCAAAATTAGTAGGTCTCCGATCTTTTCACGAATTACATCCTTTCCGATCATCGCCCTCCAGCTCCTTTAGAATTCCCTCTACGATCGATTTATGCTCCAGCGACTCATCGCTCAATATTTTGAGAACGCCCTTTACGCTCTCCGCGACCTCTTGGGGCAGATCGCTTTTCTCCAAGAATAGGGCCAGCACGCCATTTATCCTATGGACCATCCCCTCCTCGAAGGAGAGCGCCTCCTTCAGATGTTCCGAGAACCTCATCGAATTTCACATATCGGTCGGATCGTTAATAAAGCAATTGGTTCGCTCGCAAAGGGAGCCCGCATCGGCCTCAAGTCGCCCCCTGCAACTTTTTCAGCCTGGTTTCGATCCATTCCCTGACCTTCTCCTCGCTCATCACCTCCGCCTCCCATTGCTCCCTCAACTTCTCCTCAATGACCTTTAGCAACTCCTTCGGATTGATCGGCTTCATGAGGTATGCATCGGCCCCAAGGTTCAGCGCCTTTACGGCATTTTCTAAGCTTGGGAAGCCCGTCAGCATTATCTTCATCATCTTCGGCTCGCTCCCATGTAGCTTTACCAATAGATCCGTCCCCTCCATATCGGGTAGCTTTATATCCAATAGCGCGAGATTGTAGAAATTCGCCTTGGATTTTTCTATGGCCTCATGGCCGGTCTTGGCCGTATCGACGATATATCCCTTCAATTCCAATATCGCCTTCAGGCTCTCGAGGATCGCCTCGTCATCGTCCACGACCAGTACCCTCCTACCTCCCTCCAAGCGAGCTCACCTCCCCATGATCGGTATCTTGATCGTGAATTTAGAACCTTTCCCCACCTCGCTCTCGACGCCAATAGTGCCACCATGGGCCTCGACGATCCGCCTGCAAACGGCCAATCCGAATCCCTGCCCCTTGGCTTTGGTGGTGAAGAGCGGCTTGAAGATCTTATCCAAGTTCTCCCTCGGTATCCCAACGCCGGTATCCTCGAAGCTAACCGAGGCCATCCCCCCATCCATCGATGCGCTGATCTTCAAGGATCCCCCATCCGGCATGGCTTGGATCGCGTTGGTGATCATATTTAGGAAGACCCTCCTCATCAACCCCGGATCGATCATCACTTTGAATCCCCTCTCGATACCGATCATCACCTTCACCTTCTCCGGAATCGATAGGGAGGAGAGGATCTCCTCAGCGAACTCCCCAAGATCCGTTTCAACGAGCTCCGGCTTTATGGGCCTAGCATAATCCTGTAGGTCCGAAACTATCTTATTCATATATTCTATCTGTTTCTTCATGTTGCCCAAGAGCAGGTCTATTTTGAGGCCCTTTGAGAGCCTCGCGAACTCCTCGTTCATGGCAATCGTTTCCTCCATTATGTATATCAGGTTCACCAGAACCTGTAGCGGATTTCGCAGATCGTGCCCGACCATGGCGGCGACCCTCCCTATGGCCGCTATCTCCTCCACCTTCTGCAACTCCTTCGTCCTCTCCTCAAGCAACCTCTCCAAATCCTCCAAGTGGTGCCTCAGGGCCTCCTCCGCATCCCTACGCCTGAGGGCTTCCTCGCGCACCTTGGAGAGGAGCCTAGCGTTCTCCAAGGCTATCGAGGCTATATGGCCGAAGCGCTCCACCAATTGGATAGCTTTCTGATCGAAAACCTTGCCCTCCTCTGAATGGGATAGGCCGATCACGCCGATCACCTCTCGGCCCGATCTGAGGGG
>JAWCOP010000094.1:0-4251 GCA_038847005.1 Bathyarchaeia archaeon
GGTCCTTTTGGCATTGGCAATTGGCTATCCCACGCTTCGGCTCAGGGGCGTGTACTTCGCATTGGCCACGATAGCGGTAGCGGAGATCGTGAGGTTGGTCATGCTCAAGTTGGATTTTTTGACCGGGGGTGCCCTCGGGCTCCTGCTACCGATCACCAGATCGGCGTTGCTCTTTCAATTCGATGACATATTTCATTGGTGCTTGATGGCCCTCGCAATGCTCCTGATGCTCTCGGCCATTTCGTATTCGATCGAAAACTCCAAGCTCGGCATGGCCCTAAGGGCGGTTAGGGGGGAGGAGGAGGCGGCCGCCTCCATAGGGATTTATCCGTTCAGGTATAAGATGATGGCCCTTTTGATGAGCGCGTTCTTCACGGCCATAGGCGGAACCTTTTTCGCACAACTCACCGGCTATATAAGGCCGGACATAATACTCACGGTTGAGAGGTCCGAGGAAATATTGATAGTCGCGCTCGTGGGCGGGACCGGGGTATTCATAGGCCCCGTGATCGGGGCTATAATTCTGCTCTCATTGAGGCAGGCGATTTTGGCCCTCTTGGGAGGGGGATACGCTGGCGCCCACCTCATCATCTACGGCATCTTGATAATACTCGTGGTCAGGTTCATGCCGGGCGGCGTATATTATCATCTAAGTAGGGCCTTCGCGGGCTTTCGAAGCGGAATTAGATGATTCAAATCCCCAAATAGGCCCTCCTCACCCTATCGTCCTGCAAAAGCTCCTTGCCAGCTCCCTCGAGAACGATTCGCCCGGTTTCCAAGACGTAGGCCCTATCCGCCATCTCCAAAGCGCGCCTAGCGTTTTGCTCCACCAGAATTACCGTCAACTCCAACTCCCTATGGAGTTTATCGATGACATCGAATATGCTTGCCACGATCTTTGGGGCCAAGCCGAAGGATGGTTCGTCAAGCATCAAGAGCTTTGGATTGGACATGAGGCCCCTCGCTATGGCGAGCATTTGCTGCTCGCCCCCGCTCAGCGTGATCGCCAATTGATCGCTCCGATCCTTGAGGATCGGGAAGAGCCCATAGACGTACTCGAGCTTTTTCAATAGCTCATCCCTAGCCCTTGGATTGAAGGCCCCGAGCTCCAAGTTCTCCTTGACCGTGAGATATGGAAAGGGCCGCTTGCCCTCCGGCACGTAGACTATGCCCATGCCCACCCTCTTATGCGGCGGGAGGTGGTCGATCCTTTCGCCATCATAAACGATCTCCCCCCTCCTCGGTGGGATGAGGCCGGCTATGGTTTTGAGCAGGGTCGTCTTGCCCGCCCCGTTCGCCCCTATCATCGCTATGAGCTCGCCATCCTTGGCGTGGAAGCTTATGCCCTCGAGGATCGTTAGCTCCCCATAACCGACCTCCAAATCCCTTATTTCCAACAAAAATGATCACCCGGGCACGGCCTCCTCGCCCAAGTAGGCTTCCACGACCCTCTTATCCCTTGAGATCTCCGAGGGCTTCCCCTCGGCTATCTTCTCACCGTAATGCAAAACGATCACCCTCTCGGCGGTTTCCATCATGGCCCTCATAACGTGTTCAACCCAGAAAACGGTCACATTGAACTCATCCCTGATCCTCCTAACCAATTTGCAAGCGTCCATTATCTCCATTGGGTTCAATCCGGCCAAGGGCTCGTCCAAGAGGACTATCCTCGGCCTAGTTGCCAAGGCCCTAGCGATTTCAACGAACTTCCTCTCCACTATGTTTAGGTTCCTAGCGAGCACATCCTTCTTATCCATGAGGCCCACGAAGTCTAGGCATTGGAGCGCAAGATCCCTCGCCCCCTTTACATCGATGCCATCGCCCTTCCCGAAGATCGCCCCCATCATGACGTTCTCCAAGGCCGTGCAATCCAGAAACGGCTTAACCGTTTGGAAGGTCCTCCCAATCCCGAGCATGCATATCTGATGGGGCTTGAGCCTAGTCAACTCTATGTCCCCAAGTCGTACGATGCCGGAGGTTGGGCGAATGAAACCATTTATTATGTTGAAGAGCGTGCTCTTCCCCGCGCCGTTGGGCCCTATGAGGCCAAGTATTTCCCTCTCTTTCAATGAGAAATTGACTTCCCTCAAAGCCGCCAAACCGCCGAAGTACTTGGTGATCCCGATCCCCTCTAACATTTCGTTATGGCACCAGCGCTCCCCCTAGGCCAATTTTAGGCTCTCAAAAGCCGCATATAAGCCTTCCAAGCCCTCGAATACCTCGAGGTTCGGATTTTCGGCTCCCCAATCCTGCTGGGCGCCGCGCATGCGATGGAGGGCCTTGGGCGAATGGTACGGGGCGCGAGGGGATTCCGGGCCCACGGGCCGATGATTCTTCCAAAAGCTTTTATATGGGCTATCACAAAATCCGCTTCGGTGGTATTGGTGAGTGCCACCAAGAAAAAGCCAATAGCGATAGCTTTGGCCATATTGATCGTCATCGCCATCATAGCCGGATATTTTGCATATCAAGCCTACTTCAAACCCGCGCCGAAGATAGAGGCCGTTAAGGTGGGCGTCCTGTTGCCCCTCACGGGGCCGGCGAGCAAGGAGGGTTGGTGGGCTAGGCATGCCATAGAACTGGCCATAGAGCACATAAACAGGGCCGGGGGCGTCAAGTCCCTAGGGGGCGCCAAGCTGGTTCCGATAATAGCGGATACGGCCGGCAAGCCCGAAACCGGGATGGCCGAGGCCGAGAGGCTCATCAACGTGGAGAAAGTCCACGTCCTAACGGGCTGTTATCAAAGCGCCGTCACGTTGCCGGTGGCCGGGGTCGCCGAAAAGTACAAGATGCCGTTCATGGTTGCGGATGCCATATCCGACAAAATAACGGAGCAGGGTTACAAATATGTGTTCAGGATCCACGGCAAAGCCTCCTGGTACGGGAGGGATGCCGTTCAATTCCTTATTGATATGAATAAGAAATATGGCACGAATTTCAAGACCATAGGCCTGATATATGAGGACGATGAGTTCGGGAAATCGACGGCGGTAGGCTTCAGGGATTATCTGACCAAGATGGCCCCCGATTATAAGGTGGTCATAGAGGAAAGCTATCCTCTCGCCGCGGCCGATCTGACGCCGCTGGTTACAAAGTTGAAATCCGCGGATCCGGAGATACTCTTGCATGTGGCCTACGTCAGCGATGCCCTCCTCTTCGTGAAGACCATGAAGACCTTGGATTGGTACCCCAAAGCCTACGTGGGCATCGGGGCCGCTGGCCAATCCCACGGCGATTTCATAGCTGGATTGGGCAAGGATTCCGAGTATGTCTTCACTCAGACCGAATGGCAAGCCGACCTATTGACCTCCCCGAAGATGAAGGATTTCGCATGGATAAATGATGAGTTCAAGAAGAAGGCGGGCGATGAGATGACGGGAATACCGGCCGATTGCTATTCCTCGACTTGGGTCCTATATTATGCGATAGAGAAGGCGGGCTCCCTGGATCCGGAGAAGGTGAGGGGAAGCCTCGCATCCATCGCCATAAGCCTGCCATCGAAGGAGGTCAACGTCGTGCTCCCCTATAGCAAGATAGACTTGACGAAAGAGGGGCAGAACCCCCACACGGCCATCTGCGTGGCGCAGATAAGGGGCGGGAAGTTCAGGATCGTCTGGCCGACCGAGTATGCCACGATCGAGGCCACTTGGCCTGCGCCAACTTGGTCGAAGAGGTAAAGCGGCCCAAAATCCTCCTCTTTTTTACGGTCGAACGGCTATTAGAAATCATTTCGGTCAAATCCTTTGCATCCGCATTGCGCCGTTGCCGCGCTTTCCCCAGCTGCCCCGGCCCTCTCGAAGGGCGAATGGTCTAGGACCGGCGCAAGTCCCCGGGATCAGCACATGCGTCAGGCCGTATTCATCCGCGACGGCCTTTAGGTGCTCCTTCGCGAGCGGATATAGCCTCCCCCCGCCAGAAGTACAGCGCCTCGCTCCCGGGGCCGCAAAGGGCCTTGCAGCCCGCATAGTATGGGAGGGCGTAGTTCAGGGCATCGGGCTTGACGGACTTGATCCCCAAGACCCTCAGGGGCGAGTATGAGGGCCGGTTGGCGAAGGAGCGCGCGATCCAATAGACCTTGCGAGCGGAGAGGGCGAGGGCCATAGGGCTGCTCATCGCCGACGGGGAATGAAGTTTTCGATTGGGGAAGGGCGGGAGGTCTCGATCAAGCGCAGGATCGAAATGCTGAAGCGCATCCTGTTCCCATCGAATGGGGATATCGGGCCAAGAGCGAGGTATCCAGCCCCTCGCGGT
>JAWCOP010000095.1:0-4234 GCA_038847005.1 Bathyarchaeia archaeon
GGTGGCCAGGCTGGCGGTCCAAACGAGGTTCTTCCCGCTCTACGAGGTCGAGAACGGGAAGTATAGGATCACGTTGCCCGTCCCGAACCCATTGCCGGTGGAGGAGTTCCTGAAGACCCAAGGGAGGTTCAGGCACCTCTTCAAGCCGGAGAACAGGTGGATGATCGAGGCCATACAGCGCTGGGTCGATAAGAACTACGAGCGGTTGGTCAAGCTCTCCCAGCTCTGAGGTCGGCGCTGCGGATGTGCATCGTGGGAAAGGATAAATTGATAGAATTGATAAACGAGTACAGGTGCATCCATCCCTTCGATTATTCGCTCCTGGATGGGGATGGCTACGTTCTCACGGTGAGGGATGAGACCACCCTGCATTACTTGGAGCACAAGAACCTTATCTCTTACGAAGTGGTCTTCACGCCCCCGGGCTACATAGCCCACCTCACCGCCAAGAGCAAATATGGGAGGATGGGCCTGTCGTTCCTGAACGCCGCCAAGGTCCATAGCGGGTTCGTCGGGAGGTTGGCCCTCGAGCTCGTCAATCTGAGCAACGATAGGCAGCCGATAACGATAAAGAGGGGCGATCCCCTCATGCATATCGAGTTCATAACCAGGCTTGGGAAGCCCTCTCCCTACTCGGGCCCCTATATGTTCCAATACATAACGGACGAGGAGGCGGAGCTATACTCAAAGATACTATTGGAGAAGTTCCCAAGGGAGTACGATCGCGCCAAAGTGGAATCCATGCTCAAGGATAGGATAAGGTGAGGCCATCCGGGTCCCCCCGGACCCCCATCCACCATATTCGATAAAAACGAATATCTCTCGAAAATATTACCGGGATTGGGGTGGAGCCCGCGGGCCTAAGATCGAGCGGGCCTCCCCTTAGGGCGCCCCTTCGTCTTGGCCTTAACCTTCGGGACCGCTCCGCCCCTAAGGTAGAAGCAGAGGGCCGCGAGCGAGGCCAATGATAGAGCCATCGCGGCTTCGGAAATCCCATCCCCGGCCGAGAGCGAGATCCTATCCGCCCTCGGATCGGCCATGCCCTCGGCGACGATGCGGGCCGAGGATCTGAACCTGATTATGTGGCTCGTCGTGGCATTCCCGATCTTGTCCACGCGCATAACGAAATCCGGGGGATCGAGCTCGATCGCCGTGAGCCCCTCCCTAAGCCCATATCGGATTCGCCAAGAATCCAAGGGCCTTCGAAACGCGGCCAAATCGAACGGGGTGAAGTTCCCGATGGCATTCAGCCCCCTCTCCTTCGTGACGAGGACGGTGCCGTTTTCATAGAACCCCAAGTGGCCCCCGTAGGCCTCTAGGGATGGCCTTAGGAAGGATTTGCCGATCCCGTTGAAATCGAATCCGCTTATGACCACGGGCCCTCGTATGGAGATCGATCTCCAAGAACAATCGGCCTCCATCAGGGATCCCTTCCTCTCCAAGGCCCCGCGGATCTCGAACTTCAACGTTAAGTTCATCCAGTTGGCATCGGAGCTCATCTCGATGGCCCTCAGCTCGGCGCTTTGGCTCGGGGATATCTCCGCCAATGCGGCGTTCAGGGCCTCCTCCACCTTGGCGGCATCCGATTCGCTTATCCGATGCGGGACCTCCGGGAAGGCCGTGAAGTTCTGATAGGCGACGAGGGCGAGGGAAACGGAAACGGAGGCCTTCGTTATCCTCGCCTCGAGTATGGCGGCATTGGCCAATGGGGCGGGGATGGAGATCGCGGCCAATAGGATCGCAGCCAATGCCAATCCCTTGGCCCTTCCCATGGGAAACCCTCCGAATCCCCCTTCAAACGCCGAAGAACGCGCAAACCCTCTCGGCCGCGGCCAAGCTCGCCCTCCTTTGGCCCTCGAGGGTCTGGGCGCCGATGTGGCATGTGCAAACGCATTTATCCGATCCCACGAGCTCCCTCTCCCAGGCATCGACGGGCGGCTCCTTGGTAAACACGTCCAAGGCCAGCCCGCCGAGCTTCCCGGCCTTCAGGGCCTCCAAGGCGGCCATGCCATCGATAACCTCGGCCCTAGATGTATTCACCAGGAGCGCGCCATCCTTCATCAGGCCTATCCTCCTCCTATCGATCAGGTGATGCGTCGAGGGAGAGTAGGGGACGTGGACGGTGACTATATCGCTTTCGCGCAAAAGCTCCTCCAACGAACCGGCGATCCTGAACCCGATCTCCGAGGCCCTCCGGCTTATGTCCACTATATCGAACCCGATCACCTCCGCGCCGAACCCGATCTTGGCGATCCTAGCGACCTCGGACCCTATCCTCCCGCCCGCGCCAACGACCCCGAGCAAGCTGCCCCTCAGCTCGCGCCCCATCGATCCGGATTTGACCCATTTGCCCCCCTTGAGGGCGGCGTCGTTGAACGATATCCTGCGGAGCAAGGAGAGTATCAGGCCTATCGTGAGCTCCGCGACGCTCTGGGTCGTCGCCTCCGGCGTCGCCATGACCTTTATGCCGAGCTCGTTCGCGGCATCTAGGTCTATGTTATCCAAGCCGACCCCTGCCCTGACGATGAGCTTGAGCCCGCCGGCGCCCCTTAGCAGGTCCCTCGTCAGCTTGGTCCTGCCCCTGACTATTACCGCCGAATATTTGGGAAGCTCCTCCTTCAGCCCCTCACCGCTGAGATCGAGGCGAACGTCGACTTGAAATCCCTTCCTCCTCAGGATATCGATCCCATCCGGATGGACCTCATCGCAAATCAGGATCCTCTCGGCCATCGGCCATGCCCGCCCCTCAGGGCTTATGGGCCTCCTTGAACCTATTGGATAGCTTCCTGAGGACTTGGGGCAGGGTCGTGTACTCCATCTCCTCGGGGCCCAATCTGGCGGGCATGAACTCGCCGTGCCGCCTTATGTACTCGGCTATTTCGTTCGCGATCGAACGGGCCCTGTCGAAGGCAACGTCGGCGAAGAGGTCCGCGGGCTTCGAGCCGCCGAGGCCGACCAATCGGCCATCTGAGAGGTTGAAGCCAAGGGCCACTATCCTGGGCGGGCCATCGAAGGCGGTGCACCGCGCATCCTCCAAGCCCACGGGCATCAGGGGCCCGTAGTGGGAGCCCCTCATCCAGCCCGCGACCAAGTGCGGGAAAGAGAAGGGCATTAGGACCTCCCCGAGCGCCGGGAGGCCGCGCTGGCACCTGATCAGCATGCAAGGATCGTCCTTGCCCACGTATTTGCCCGCTATCAGGCTCAGCCTGCTGGTCGAAACGCTGGCCGCCAAAAGGCCATCCGAGTTCCTGAAGATCCTCTCGATAACGTATCTTCCCGTCGTCCCGATGAGGGCCACTAGGTCGTAGATCTCCGCGGGGCAGACTAGGTCCACGTACTTGTTCTCCAATATATCCAAAACCCTGAAGGTGAAGCCCGAGTGCATGACCTCCTCTATCACGAGGCCCGCCGTGTAGGAGGGATCGGCGAAGATCCTGAAGAGCGGCAGGTTGAAGGCCCCGGGCTCCGTTTTATCGGCGGCGAATGCGACGAATGGCTCGGAGGGGCGCTCCTCGATCTCCATCTCCGCCACCCCGGGCCCCATGCCCTTCACGTTCCCGCTGAAGGTATCGGAGAGGAGGTCTTGGCCGGCGGCGTATAGCTTGAGCTTCTTCGAGACCTTCTCCGTTACCTCCTTGAAGGTATCCCAAGCCAACCCGTGGATCTTCGGATCGTTCTCCCCGCGCCAATGGGTCATCAGGAGCTCCAAGTCGTCGCCGCAATTGAATACGAAAAAGTCCTCTATCAGGCCCTCGTTCCTAGCCCTCTCGAGGCACGCCTTGGCCACCTCTATCTGATCCTGATGGACGCTGTAATGGCCCGCGACCGATCCGACATCGGCCTTTATCAACGAAACCGTAACCCTCTTACCGCCCATCGTTGGATCCCCAGATGCTTGGGTTAGGCGGGGGGTTTTATTTATTGGTATGCCCGATGGATGGGCTTGTTGGTGGGATGCGGTGGCGAGGATAGAGTTCCCATTGATACTCGTGAACTTCAAGACATACCCGGAGGCGACCGGGGAGAGGGCCCTGGCCCTATCCAAGGCCATAGAGCGGGCTTGGAAGGAGGTTGGCTCGGGGCTTGCGGTCGCGCCCCAGTTCGCGGACCTCAGGATGATCTCGGAGGCGGTCGAGATCCCGGTCTTTGCACAGCATATAGACCCCCAGCCCCCCGGCGCGCATACGGGTCACATCACGGCCGAATCCGTCAAGGAGGCGGGCGCCATCGGGAC
>JAWCOP010000096.1:0-4220 GCA_038847005.1 Bathyarchaeia archaeon
GCTCCATAAAAGGGTCGATCCGAAGTTCAGCGGGGAGGCATTGGCCATCGGCGTCCCGGCCTCGCCGGGCGCGGCCTCCGGGATCGCCGTATTCGACGCCGATGAGGCGGAGCGGAGGCGTAGGGCCGGGGAGCGCGTCATATTGGTCAGGGAGGAGACGAAGCCCGAGGACATCCACGGCTTCTTCGCCTCCGAGGGGATACTAACGAGCAGGGGCGGCAAGACCAGCCACGCCGCGGTCGTGGCCAGGGGGATGGGAAAGCCCTGCGTGGTCGGCTGCGGCGGCATAAGCATAGACCCCATCGAGCGCCTCTTCAGGGCCGGGGATATAGTCGTCAAGGAGGGCGATCTGATAACCATAGACGGCGGCTCCGGGAAGGTCTATTTGGGCTCGGTCCCATTGGTGGAGCCGGAGCTGGCCGGGGGCCTCCAAGAGCTATTGGCTTGGGCGGATGAGTTCAGGAGGCTGGGGGTTAGGGCCAACGCCGATACGCCCGAGGCGGCCCGGTTGGCGAGGGGGTTCGGGGCGGAGGGGATCGGCCTCTGCCGGACCGAGAGGATGTTCAACGCGCCGGATAGGCTGCCCGTGGTCATCGAGATGATAATGGCCGAGGACGAGGCCCAAAGGCGTGCCGCCTTGGAGAGGCTCGAGCCGATGCAGAAGGGGGATTTCAAGGAGATCCTCAAGGCGATGGAGGGCCTCCCGGTGACCATAAGGCTTCTCGATCCGCCGCTCCACGAGTTCCTCCCGAACGTGGAGGAGCTTACCCGAGCGCTAGAGAAGGCCAAGGGGAACCCGGCGGAGGAGGAGCGCCTCCGCAAGATATTGGCGAGGGCTAGGGCCTTGGCCGAGGTGAACCCCATGCTCGGGCATAGGGGCGTCAGGGTCGGAATAACCCATCCGGAGATATACGAGATGCAGGCGAGGGCGATCCTCGAGGCGACGGCCGAGCTCTTGAAATCCGGGGCGGAGGTCAAGCCCCAGATAATGATCCCGCAGGTGGCCATGGCCGAAGAGCTGGAGGCCGTGAAGGGGATCGTCGAGAAAGTGAGGGCCGAGGTGGAGCGCAGGTACGGCGTGAAGCTCGATTTCAAGTTCGGGACCATGATAGAGGTCGTTAGGGCCTGCTTGACGGCGGGGGAGATAGCCAAGCACGCGGAGTTCTTCAGCTTCGGGACCAACGACCTCACCCAAGGGGCGTTCAGCTTCAGCAGGGAGGACGCGGAGAACAAGTTCCTCCCGAAATACATGGAGAAGGGGATCCTGCCCTTCAACCCGTTCCAAACGATCGAGAGGGCGGTCGCGAAGCTCATGGCCATATGCGTTCAAGAGGGGAGGCGGACTAGGCCGGATTTGGAGATAGGCATCTGCGGCGAGCAGGGAGGGGATCCGGCATCGATAGGGATCTGCCACGATATCGGATTGACCTACGTGAGCGCATCCCCATATAGGATCCCCATCGCCAGGTTGGCCGCGGCCAGGGCGGCCATAAGGGAGAAGAGGACCGGGGCCCCAAGGGTCGCGGGTTGAGCCCGGGGCCGATTGAAACTGTTCAGATTGGATGGGCCCTTAGGGATCCCATCCGAGGAGGGCCGATGGGAGCTCCCCAACGCTCCTCAGGATCAGATCTGCCCCCTCCCTCGCCAGCCTCTCCCTCGAGCTGAGGCCCGTCAGGACCCCGATGGTCCTCGTCCCGGCGGCCCTGCCGGCCCTGATGTCGTTGGGGCTATCCCCCACGAATGCGCAATGTCGGGGATCGATCCCCAAGGCCCTCGAGGCCTTCAATGGGCCGTCCGGGTGGGGCTTAGGGCGCTCCACGTCCTCGACGGCCACAACGACCGAGAAATAACCCGCTATCCCGAGCCTCTCGATGAGCCCGCGCGCGGGCTCCCTGGGGGTCGTGGTCACGAGGCCCATCCTGATACCCATCCCCCTCAACCGCTCCAGCGCCCCCTCGACCCCCGGTATCAACCGCAGCTCGCTGGCCGAGTATATCCTCTTGAACCTCGCTTCCCCCTCCTCGGCGGCGCCGGGGCCGAGCCAAGGGGCCCTCATGGCCAATATATCCGAGAGCCTCATCCCGGCGATCTCCGCCATCTCCTCCCTGCTCACCTCCCTCAACCCCAAGTCCCTAAGTATCAGGTTCAAGGTCTTGTGGACTATGTCCATTGAATCCACTAGGGTGCCATCCAAGTCGAATATAATGGCCTCGATCCCCATCCGGCGGATGCCCCCATCGATCCCCTCTCGGTATGGGGCCTACCGGCCCGGGTCAAATTTTAAACCTTTGCGCTCGACCCGAAGAGGGGCTTATCCTCCGGCGAAGGGCCCGGCCGATCCGGATCAATCCACTTGGCCGGTGAGCATATATATGACGGATTTAGATATGTAAACGGCGTGATCGGCCATCCTCTCCAGATGCCTCGCGAAGAGCAGGCCCGCGGCGAGGCATTTGAAATCCCCGGTCGGCTCGCCAACGGCCCTTTTCAAATATTCGATGTATATGGCGTCGATCTCGCTATCCATGGCATCGATCCTCCTCGCAAGCTCCAAGTCCCCATTCAAGAAGGCCCTTATGCTCGCGCTTATCACATCGATCGCCTTCCCGGCCATATCCCGAACGGCCCCGAGCTCGCAGGGCCCATACGGGCCTATCAGCTCCAAGGTCCTAGCTATGTCGTAGGCATACCTCCCGAACCTAGATAGGTCGTAGCTGACCTTCATGAGGGATTTCACCCGCCTGAGGTCGGTGGCCACGGGCTGATACCTAGCGATTATCTCGACGGCCCTCCCCTCGACCACCTCCTGCATCGACCTGAGCTCATCGGACCAGCTCCTCAGCTGTATGCCGGCCTCGTCCCCGCTCAGGAAGGCCTCAACCGAGGCCCTCACGGTCCTCTCGGCCAGCTCCGCCATCTCCCCGACCCTCTTGAAGAGGGCCGATAGCTCCCTCCCCAACGCGCTTTCCAAATCTACCCGAACCTCCCGGTTATGTACCTCTCCGTCAGCTCCTTCTCGGGCCTCTCGAATATGCGGCTCGTTTCCCCATACTCTATCAGCTCGCCCAGATACATGAAGGCCGTGTAATCAGCCACCCTAGCCGCCTGTTGTATATTATGGGTCACCAAGACGACCGTATAATTCCTCCTAAGCCTCCGCATCAGCTCCTCTATCTTCGATGTGGATATCGGGTCCAGCGCCGAGCAGGGCTCGTCCATCAATATGACCTCCGGCGCGACCGCCAAGGCCCTCGCGATGCAGAGCCTTTGCTGCTGCCCGCCCGAGAGCCCGAGGGCCGATTCGTGGAGCCTATCCTTGACCTCATCCCAAAGCGCGGCCTCCTCCAAGCTGAACCTGACTATCTCGTCGAGCTTCCGCTTATCCCTTACCCCATGGATCCTCGGCCCGAAGGCCACGTTGTCGTATATGGATTTCGGGAAGGGGTTCGGCTTCTGGAAGACCATCCCGACCCGCCTCCTAAGCTCGACCACGTCCGTCTTGGGCGAGTTTATATCCTCGCCGTCCAAGTAGATGGAGCCGGAGGTCCTCGAGCCCTCTATCATCTCGTTCATCCTATTGAGGGCCCTCAATAGGGTCGTCTTCCCGCAACCCGATGGTCCCATTATAGCGGTTATGCAATTGGCCCTTATGCCAATGTCGAAATCCTTAACCACGTGCTTATCCCAGAACCAAATGTTCAAGCCCTCGGTCTCGATCTTGAACTCGCCGGATTGCTTCCCCAAGGCCATCATCTCCCCCGGAGACGAGCCCAATTATTGATCCCGCGATCGGGCTCTTCAAGGCGAAAGGGGCTACGCTTCGGCTCCACTCGGCCCATTCGGGCCCGAATGGGGGCGGAGGGCTAATATGCGTTTCGATGCTTATAGGGCTCTTCCTCTTCGCATGGCTCGGAATGGTGTTGGGGGTGGGGAATTGCGTCGGGCGATTTCCAAATTGGGTTGGGAGCTTTGATTTCCCAATAACTAAACCTCAACATAGGCTAAGGGGATGTTCACTAGCCAATTCGATATAAAGCTTAATTGGCCTTACTGGATGGACCGGCGCGCCCGGCGGATATGGCCCTGGTCCTGAATACGCCCAATATTATCAGCGGCACGGATGCGATAGCGGCGGCCGTGGCAAAGGCCGCATCGGGGTGGAAGGCCGCGATCGATGCCGATAGGAAGGCGAGCGCCTTCATCGCCAGGTTCACGGCCGG
>JAWCOP010000097.1:0-4210 GCA_038847005.1 Bathyarchaeia archaeon
CGATTCCGGCACTGACCAGCGGCCTCAGCAGTCGGGCGAACATGGTGGGCTTCGTGGTGAAGCGCACCTCCGCCGATCGGGGCGGTCGGGATGGCGGAGAGGGCGCTCGAGTATTTCAAGAGGTCCTTCTTCGCGATCGATGGGCTTTGGTTCGTGATGCTCGAGGGGGCGGATTCCTTCGAGAAGGCATTGGAGATAGACGAGAGGGTCTGGAGGGTGATGCCCAAGATCCAATCCAGGAAGATAAGGGAGCTCTATGGCATCGGGGGGAATGGCCTGCGGGATCTATTGAGGGCCCTGGAGGCGAAGTTCGGGATGGAGGGCTATAGGGCCAGCTTCGAGGCCGAGGGGGATCGCGCCCTGATATTGATCCACGAGTGCCCATGGTTCGAGATCATGAAAAGGGCGGGAAGGGGGGCCCTAGCCGGAAGGATCGGGGAGAGGATATGCAAAGCGGAATACCGGGCTTGGGCGGATGAGTTCGACAAAAGCGTCGGGTTCTCGCTCGATTCCCAGCTCTGCAAAGGAGATGGCGCGTGCCGGTTGAGGTTCCAATGCGAATGAATGAAGCCCCTTCTCGAATGCGCATGGCCGGGCATGGGTTTCCCAAGGGCTCCGCTATTTGATGAAGCCCGGGGCCCTGCGGGGCTAGCCGATGGCCGATCGGGCTTAAAGCGGCGGGCGATTTAAAGCCTTATATATAGGCTGGGGGCCCTTAATTCGGTGAGGTTTTGGAACCCCCAAGGGCGCGATCCACCCGCGCCCTCCTCTTGGCGCTCATGGCCCTAGCATCGATCGGGGCCTTCATTCCCGAGGCCTACGCTTGGGATCTATCCGTTACGCCCTCATCGAGGACCGTCGCCCCCGGCGGGAGCACGTATTTCGACATCGTCGTCACCGGCACGATATCAAATAATCCAAAAGTCCAACTCATGTGCATCCCGCCAGCCGGATGGTCCATCAGCTTCCAGGTCAACAATAGGCCGGCGCCCTTCGGCTCGAGGATGTATGTATCGGTCCCATCCTCCGCACAACAAGGTTTGAGACAGGATCTGACCGTGCAGGCCAACGCGGGCTCGCAATACAAGGCCAAGTACGTTACAGTGATCGTGGCGGCTGCTCAGGAGACGTGGGGCCTCTCCGTGAGCCCAACTTCGAGGACCGTTAGCAGCGCACCTGGAACCGCCGCGTTCGACATCAGGGTCACGGGCTCCATAGCCGGCAATCCCCCCGTTCGCCTCCTATTTGGCGTCGCCGGCTTGGGCGCGTTCAGACCTGGGGCCTCGGTAAGCTTCTCCTCCAATAACCGCCCGGCCCCGTTCTCATCCACGATGACTATCAGCGTCGGCGCCGGCACGCCACCGGGGGACTACGCCATAACGATCTATGCCGAAGCCGCCCAATATCGCAAAACCGCGACCGTCCATTTGATAGTCGGATCGGCGGGGGAGTGGAGCCTCCTCGTCGATCCGGCATCGATGCAGGTCGCGCCGGGCGGTCAGGCCCGCTTCACCATCTCCGTCATAGGCAGGATACAGGGGGATCCAACCATTTCGTTTGCAGCGGGCAACTCCTATCCCGGCATCACATTCCAGTTCCAACCACCAACCCTTCCACACGCACCGGGTACGACGAGCTTGCGCGTGGTCGTGGGCCCGAACGTGGCGAGGGGGGAATATCGGCTCGATATAATCGCCGCTCCGCTGGCCATGCCCCAGAAAACCGCGACCGCCCGCTTGATCGTTGGGGAGGCCCAGGCGGGGTGGGATCTCTCCGCATCTCCCTCATCGAGGACCGCGGACCGTCTCCGCGGACCGCGGACGGTCCAGTTCACAATCTCCGTTTCCGGATCCATACCGGGGAATCCCTCCGTTCGCCTCTTCTATAGCAACCCACCACCGGGAGCCTCGATATCCTTCTCTCCAAACATTGGAAACTTGCCATTCACGTCCACGATGACTATCAGCGTCGACGCCAGCGCGCCAACGCCGCCGGGGGACTACTCCATCGAAATCGAGGCCGTCGATAATGAAACCCATCAGTATCGCAAAACCACCACCGTCCATTTGAGGGTGGTGGAGGGCGAAGGGCCTTGGCAGCCCGCCGGCTGGGCCATATCCATAAGCCCCTCCTCCAGCGCCGCCCTCCCCGGTGGGACCGCCTCCTTCGCCGTCTCCATAACGGGCTCATCGGGCGGGACGCCCATCCGCCTGATCCAATCGCCGCCCGTGCCGGGCATAGGCGCCTCATTCTCCGCTAACGATAGGCCCGCGCCCTTCTCCTCAACGATGGCCATCAGCGTCGGCCCCTCGGTCGCCCCGGGGACCTATAGGCTCCAAGTTTGGGCTAACCCGGCCGGCGCACCGTTCCCCGGCCCGGCCAATAAATACGCGAACGCCTACGTGGTCGTCTTGGCGCCGGGCCAGCCGCCGCCTCCCCCGCCCCCGGAGTTCGACTTCTCCATCTCTGCCGAGCCCGCCTCCGGGTCCCTGAGGGCGGGCGGGGCGGCGGAGTTCAAGGTCGCCATAAGCCTCGTTTCCGGCATGGCCCAGCCCGTTTCCTTGGGCCTCGAGGGCCTCCCGGATGGGGCATCATATGCCTTCGATCCGGCCTCCGGGACGCCGGCGTTCGCCTCCCTGCTGACCATTTCAACCGTTGCCTCGGTCGCCCCCGGGACCTATGCGCTGAGCATAACGGGCGAGGGCGGCGGCCTGACCCGATCGGCATCGATAAGCCTCTCGATCGAGGCGGCGGGGAGGCCCATGGGGGAGAGCTCCCTCTCGATCTCGGCCAGCCCCGCATCGATAAGGCTCGGGGAATCCCTATCGGTCTCCGGGGCCCTATCGCCCCCGTTGGCGGCGGGCATCAAGCTGGTCTATAGGAGGCCCGATGGATCGGAGCTGGCGAAGGAGGTAGCAACATCCGAATCCGGGGCCTTCTCCGACTCCCTCAAGCCCGATATGGCCGGCGCATGGACCGTGAGGGCCGCGTGGTCCGGCGATTCGGGGCATCGGGGCTGCGAGAGCTCGCCCGCATACTTCTCGGTCCTCGAGGCCCAGCCCCCGCGGGCCAAGGAGTTCTGGGAGGAGATCCCCGGCGGCCTGACGGGCCTAATGGCGATGAGCCTCATAGCCCTTGGGATCGCGATCGCGGCCTTGGCCCTGAAGGGGCGAGGGCCTAAGCCCGCATCCGAGGCGGCTCCCCCTCCCGAGACCTCCGCTGCGGCCCGATGCCCGAACTGCGGCGCCGAATACCCGGAGGGCTCGGCCTTCTGCCCAAAGTGCGGGGAGAAGGTATAGCGAGGGGCCCGCCGATTCACGAAAGTCCGAATAGTTGCGGGCCGCCCCGCCTTCGACGAAGGCCGACGGGAGCTTCGCCATAGCTAAGGGATCTCCATCCATGGGTTCGGTGAACCTCGGCCGCCCGAAACCTCAAACCATTGAGGCGCATTCGATCGGCTGAGGGGATCCACCGCGGCCCATTCAAACCAAGGCCTCCTCCGGAGCGGAAAAATGCCATCGCGTCGCTAGCCGGGGCCATAGAGGCCGCGCCGGCCGCTGGCTTCGCTTGGAGCGGAAGCATTAGCATTCGCCATTTTTTTGGCCGGATCCACGCCCAATGACCCCCGTGGCCCTCGACCGGCTGGGCCCTTGGAAGCGAGGGGATGCGAGTGGATGCGCGGGGATTGCCATATTTTTATACCATCGAAGCGATCAGGATCAAAGGGGATGTCGGTTGGAGAGGGAGTATACCTACGATCCCTACGCCTTCTCGATCTTCGAGGGGATCGATCAGGAGGCGTTCCTGATAGCCGCCTATAGAATAGAGTCCTCCGGGAATAGGGAGGCATCGAAGGTGGCCGAGGCCTTGGCCGCCGAGGCCACGACCGGGACTTGGTTGAGGGTCCCGACCGAAACGGATGAGATCAGGGAGAGGAGCCAAGGGAAGGTCTTGGGGGTCTACGAGTTCCCGGCCGAGGGCGATTCTAGGAAGTTCCTCGCCTTGGTCGCCCATCCCTTGGCGAACTTCGGCGATGGCATGCCCATAACGATGGTCATGACGGGCATAGCGGGCAATATATACTCCATGGGCCTCGCCTCCGTGAGGCTCGTCGACCTATTCATGCCCAAGTCCTTCCTGAGGGAGTTCAAGGGGCCGAAGTTCGGGATAGGGGGCTTGAGGGGCCTCCTCCGCGTTGGCGATAGGCCCT
>JAWCOP010000098.1:0-4190 GCA_038847005.1 Bathyarchaeia archaeon
ATGGGGCATGCTGGCGCCATAATAAGTGGTAGGACCGGCACCGCCGAGAGCAAGCTCGAGGCCTTCAAGAGGGCCGGGGTTGAGGTCGCGCGGAAGCCCTCCGAGATCGCCTCTAGGTTGAAGGAGGCATTGGGCAGCTCCTGAAGGAGGAGCCAATGGGATTAGACGAGCTCGGAGATTGGAGGAGGTCCCATTACTCCTCCGAGATAAACCCCGCCTTGGATGGTTCCGATGTCACCATATTCGGTTGGATAGAGGATATAAGGGATCTCGGTCGGATAAAATTCCTCACCCTTCGCGATAGGGAGGGGCTCATCCAGATAACCGTCAAGGAGGGGGGAGCGCCCCCTCAAGTCCTGAGCAGGCTGGGGCTCATCGGGAGGCAATGCGCGATCGGCGTTAAGGGCAGGGTGAGGGCCGTTAAGGAGGCCCCGAAGGGCGTGGAGGTGGAGCCCTCGGAGATCAAGATCCTAGGCATCGCCAAGTACCCGCTCCCCATAGACCCTACGGGAAGGGTTGCCGCGGAGATCGACGTGAGGCTCGACAACAGGGTGCTCGACCTGAGGAGGCCGATCCCGAGCGCCATATTCAAGATTAGGCATGCGGTGGTTGGAGAGATACGGAACTTCTTGGCGGAGGAGGGCTTCTTGGAGGTACATACGCCGAAGATCATATCCTCCGCGACCGAAGGGGGGGCCGCGCTTTTTGCGGTGGAGTTCTTCAAGCGCAAGGCCTACCTAGCCCAAAGCCCAGAGCTCTATAAGGAGCAACTGTCCTCGGTATTCGAGAAGGTCTTCGAGATAGGGACCTATTTCAGGGCCGAGGAGTCACATACGAGGAGGCATCTGAACGAGTTCGTCTCGGTGGACGTGGAGGAGGCATTCGTGGGGATGGAGGAAGTGATGGATATCCAAGAGAGGCTGATCCTAAGGGTCGCCGATAGGGTGGCCAAGAGCTGCGGGGCCGAGCTTGAATTGCTCGGCGTAAGGGCGCCGGCCCCAAGGGCGCCCTTCAGGCGCTATTCATACGATGAAATATTGGAGGAGCTCAGGGGATTGGGCTTCAACTTGGATTGGGGGGAGGATATACCAACCCCGGCCTATAGGGAGCTTGGGAAGTTGCATCGGGGGGAGTATTACTTCATAACCAATTGGCCAACGAGGACTAAGCCCTTCTATATAAAACCCCTCCCCCATGACCCGGATAGATCCCATTCGTTCGACTTCATGTACGAATGGATAGAGATAAGCTCCGGGGGAGCTAGGGTCGATGACAAGGACCTCTTGGTTAGGAGGTTGGTGGAGCAGGGGCTCGACCCAGACAATTTCCGGCACTTCCTGAGGGCCTTCGACTTCGGGATGCCGCCCCACGCCGGGTTCGGCATGGGCCTCGATAGGTTGATGATGGTCCTGACCGGTATGGAGAACATAAGGGAGGTCGTCCTATTCCCTAGGGATAGGTTCCGCCTCGAGCCCTAGCCCGCTCACTTGGTGCCCAGCTCCCTATTCTTGAGCCTCAGGTTCCTGCTTCTGCACCTGCGGCATTTCTCAGCGCTTATCGGGTTCCTTGAGCCGCATTTCCTGCATATCTTATAGAATAGCCTATGCCTTTGGGCCAGCTGCTTCTTCGATACGTCCGTGATGGGCAACCCTGAACCCCGCCCCCTCGAGGCAGCTCCGAGATATATTAGTTTCGCTGATCGAGCCCCATCGGTAAAAAAGGCTTAATCGAGGGGCGGGTTTTCTACAAGAATTTTGGCAAAAAACTTTTTCCCAGGATCCCAGAGGGGAGGGCGAAGGCGATCGGACTTGATCGAAATGTTCTGCCTGAGGTGTAGGGAGAAGGTCCAGCTGGATGAGAAGGACGTTTCCAAGGAGAAGACCGCTAAAGGCCGCCCGATGTTGAGGGCGAAATGTCCAAAGTGCGGGGCGAAGATGACCAAATTCGTGAAGTAGGGGCCGCTGGCCCCAAACGGGCAAATTTTTAAGCGAGCGGCCCTCCCTTTTTAAACCGGAGGCTTTCCCGGGCCCGTGGTCTAGCGGTATGACGCCGCCCTCACAAGTGCGCTGGCGAGGGGTTTATAGGGAGCGGGCAACTCCGACCTGAGAGCGGCGGAGGTCCCCGGTTCGATCCCGGGCGGGCCCACCAGATCAAGGGTTGGAAGATGGCGGAGCCTAGGATGGATTTGGATGTCGAGCTAATCCTCAAGTCCTCCTTCTCCATCGCCGCGATTCTATGCGCCTACTTGCTCGTCAGGCTGGCTATAAATCCCATAATAGAAAGGACCATGACTAGGGCGAGGGCCAGCCGGGGCTCGATATCATTCATGAAGAGCGCCATTGATGCCTTAGTATATTTCATGGCGATGGTCATCGCCATATCCCAATTCGGCATAAGGTTGGAGATAGTTTACGTCTTCTTCGGCGTCATCTTGATTGGATTGATGTTCGGGTTCAGGGACCTATTGGAGAATTTCATAGCGCAGTACATAATCCTCTCATACTCACCGTTTAAGGAGGGTGATTCCATCAGCATTGGTGGCATTACCGGAAGGGTCGCAAAGGTGAACTCGGTCTATACGGAGATAAGCTCCAACGGGGATAGGATGTACGTCCCGAATAGCCTGCTGCTCAGGGCGGCCATAACGATCCCAGCGGTTTCCGGATTAACGAAGTTCACGTTGCCCATTAAAGTCGGCGCCCCCTTCGTTGATGAGGCCGAGCAGATAATCCTATCAATAGCGAGGGGGAACAAGGAGCTGACGATACCCCCAGACCCGGAGGTGAACTTGGCGAGCATAGATGGGCGATCGGCCGAATTGCAGTTATCCATCTACGTGACCAATCCCAAGAAGGGGGCAGCTGTGGCATCGAAGATCTTGAAGGACGTCCAACGCGCATTCGTTGAGAGGGGCATTTATGAGCGGGTCGATCCGAGGGGAAAGGAGATCGCACTCTAGTTCGGATGATTTAAGCGGAGGCATGGGCATATGGCCATAAGGGCCATCGCCACCGATGTCGACGGGACCTTGGCGCCCGGCGATAGCACTATCCCATTAGAATCCATAAAGGCCATTAGGGATTTGGAGGCCAAGGGGATAGCCGTCATATTGGCATCGGGCAATATTTACCCATCCCTAATGGGTTTGAGGAGGTACCTCGGGTGCAGCGGGGCCATAATATGCGAGGGCGGTGGGGCCGTGGAATACCGCGGCGAGGTCAGGATCATAGGCTCTAAGGAGAGGGCCCTCAGGGCCCTAAGGAGATTGAGGGAGCTGTTCGGCGATGAGATCGTGGAGCCATGGTCGAACCCCTATAGGTTCACCGATATAGCGATCGAGAGAAGGATCGAAAGGCGCTTGATCGAAGATGCTCTGGCGGAATTTCCGGACGTGAGGTTTTTGGATACGGGCTTCTACTATCACATAATAGACAAGGCGGCGAATAAGGGCGTCGGGCTCAGGGCTGCAGCCGAGATGATGGGCCTGAGGCTCGAGGAGGTGGCGGCCATCGGGGATAGCGAGAACGATGTGGATATGCTCAAGGAGGCGGGGTTCGCCGCCGTTGTGGCGAATGCGCCGCCGTTCATGAGGGAGATGGCCGATTATGTGGCATCGCGACCGAACGGCCAAGGCTTCGTTGAGATCGCTGAGCTCATAATGGCATCATGCACCAAATAGCGAGCCGCCAAGTAGCACCATTGGCCCTACGAGCAAGTTTTATATTGGTTTCCGGCGGGATCTTTCGCCCGATAGCCTTGGCGAAGTCCCTCAAGATAAAGGTCCTAGGGGGACCCGAGATCGAGGTTGAGCTCGGGCCGAAGAACAAGGGGGTAGCCGATTCTATCCTCTCGGCCCTCCCCATAGAATCCAAGGCCCATCGATGGGGGGATGAAATATACTTTGAAACGCCCGTGGAGGCTAAGGGGGATGTGGCCAAGGAGGATGTTGAGGTCGGCGATGTGGCGTATTGGCCGGAGGGCAAGGCCATCTGCATATTCTTTGGCCCGACCCCGGTCAGTCGCGGAGACAAGCCCAAGGCCTATAGCCCGGTTTATGTATTTGGAAGGGCCTTGGTGAATCCGGGGATCCTGAGGAAGGTGCCCGAGGGGGCACGCCTCAGGGTGGATGCCGCTTAGAGGGGTTCCGGGCCTTGGGTTTTGTCAGGGCCCATGTCTTTGTAAGCGGGCTC
>JAWCOP010000099.1:0-4104 GCA_038847005.1 Bathyarchaeia archaeon
GGGGCCGGATAAGGCGGATCCGCCCGCCGGGGCTGAGCTCGAGCTCAATCCTCCCCCTTCAGCTTCTCCGCTATCGATTTGAGTTCCCCATGCTCGTAAATCCTGATCCTCGTTTCCAACCTCACGTTCAGCCCCAAGTACCTGAATAACCATAGCAGCTGCTCCCCCGTTATTGAGCCCTTGATCCTCCCCTCCGAGATGGCCCTCGCCAAAGCCGCCTCCACCCTCTCCGCGGCCCTCGGGTACTGCCTCCTAGCGGCCATCAGAACCTCCCAAGCCCTTCCGACGAGGGCCCCCCTCAACGCCACCTCTCGATCCTCGCCCTTGGGCTTTTCGATCGCCTCCTGCCTCGTCGCGAGCCTCCTTTGGATCTCCTGGAGCTTCCTCCTCTTCAGGAGCTCGAGTTCCTCGTCCTCCGACAAGCGGGGCACCCGTGCTCCGATATGGATCGCTTTTATTAAGCTTGATCCGGGTCCCCTATCCGTTTCTCATGAAGGCCGAGGGCCCCCTCAAACTCATATATCAGCCTCGAGGCGACGATGGAGGCATCGAGCGATTCGCGATCAATACGGGCCGTCGCATCCGCGAGCCCCAAGGTCTCCCCCGAGAATCCCCCGTGGGGGAATCCCCCGATTATGGCGGCCGGCCTATCGCGGGTGATGAGCTCCCTGACGCAATCCTTCATCGTCCTCGGGGGGCCCGCCCTCGTGAAGGCCAAGGTCATCGATGGGTTCAGGGCCTCGAGGAGATCCCGAATCCGGCCGGGGCGCATCCCCAAAAGTTCCTCCCCGGAGGCGGAGGTTATCGAGCCCTTGGCGAAAAGCTGCTCCATGAGCCCCAAGAACCTGTTATAATTCCTAGGCAACCTCACGCCCGGGTTCACCTCGATTATCATATCCCCTATCGTGTGCACGTGAAGGGAGAGCATCCCCTCCTTGTTCAGGGGGCTCCCCAAGGCCTCGAGCAGCGCCATGTGGACTATATCCGGCCTCCCCCTCTTCCCCGAGTTTGGGAGGCCCCCCATGGCGAAATGGTGGACGCTCCTGTCCAATATCAACTCGCTCGGATCCTTCCCCCTCCTCCTAGCGCTCTTCCGAACCGCCGGATGATCCCTTATCTCATCCGGTATGGGCTCGAGGGAGGATTCGGCCAATATCAAAAAGAGCTTCATAATCACGAGCGGCGACGGCGCGGGGCTTCACCCGCCTATACGTACACCTCTATGTATATCCTCTCCAGCAATTCCTTATATCTGTTCCTTATGGTTACCTCGGTCACGTTCGCTACCTCGGCCACCTCCCTTTGGGTCTTCCTCTCGTTCGTCAGGACCGTTGCTATATATGTGGCCGCGGCCGCTATCCCGGTCGGCCCCCTCCCGCTGGTTAGCCTTATGGTCCTCGCCGCCTCGAGTATCTTTATCGCTATCGCCTCGGCCATCCCAGAGATGGCCAGCTTGTTCGAGAACCTAGCCGCGTAATTCCCGCCCATCGATGGCAGGACTGGGGTGCTCAATTCCTTCAATATGAGGCGATAGGACCTCCCTATCTCCTTCTTGCTCACGTTCGATGCCGCCGCTATCTCGTCGAGCGTCCTAGGGATCCCGCATTGCCTGCAGCTCAAATATATGGCCGCGGCGCTCATGGTGTGTATGGACCTGCCCCTTATCAACCTCTTCTTTATGGCCCTCCGATAAAGGATCGAGGACGTCTCCACTATGTTCTTCGGCAGGTTCAGCGCCTCGGCCATCTTGGTCATCTCCGCGAGGGCCGCGGCCAAGTTCCTCTCGATAGAATCCGAAACCCTTATCCTCCTCTGCCATTTCCTAAGCTTGTAGAGCTCCATCTGCTTCGATGGATTATCCCTCTTCCCCAAGACCTTATTGTCCTGCCAATCTATCATCGTGGAGAGGCCCTTGTCGTGGAGGGCATAGGTCATCGGGGCGCCCACCCGGGCCCTCTTCTCCCTTTGTTCTTCATCGAAGGCCCTCCATTCCGGCCTCGTATCGGCTATCTTCTCATCCATGACGAAGCCGCAGCTCCTGCATACGACCTCGGCCGATTCGTAATCCACTATTATATGGGTGCTGCCGCATTCCGGGCAGGCCCTGGCCCTTTGCCCAACCTCGATTATGGTATCGGAATCTGCCTCTTCATCCAAAGCGGATTCACGCCCGTTCCCTTTCAACCCTTACGTAAACGGATCTCCCGACCAATCCCCCCGCGTCGGTCAGGAGGGGTTTGACCTCGATGTAGGGGGACTTGACCGGCCCGAAGACGTCCACAACGATGCCCAAGGGCCTTCGCTTGGCATCATAGACTTTGGCCCCGAGCTCGGGGGGAGCGTTCGATTTGGATCTCAGGATGAGGTTCCTGTTATTCGACTGATGCAAGACATAGCCTAGCCTTTTCAAGTCCTAGATCCCCTTTGGATACCAAGGCGAGGGCGCTTGGACAATATAAACCTATCTTGGATCCATTCAGTAAGGGATTCAAATCCCGAAAGATCTTTTGAAACTAGGTCCGAATGAGGCGGCATAGGGGGGCGGAGAGGGAGATCGCGAAGGAGAGGATCGAGATCCTATTCCGCTTGGCAAGGGAGTCCTTCGGGGAGGACAGGGAGCTCTCAAGGCGTTACATAGCATTGGCGAAGCGGATAGGCATGAGGGCCAGGGTACGGATTCCTAGGGAGCTTAAGTGGTTCGTTTGCAAAAGATGCGGATCCCTACTCATCCCCCCCGAGAATTGCAGGGTTAGGATTAGATCGGAGGGGAATCCGCGGGTCGTCCTCACATGTTTGGATTGCGGGGGAATCAAGAGGTTCCCGATGGGTCGCAAGGGGCGGGGCTTAGAGGTCATCCAAGGCTCGGAGGAATAATATATATGTGGGATCTCAAGCTCTAGAGGAAAAGGGATAGGGCGATCTGCCAGCAAAGTGATCGAGGTTGCCCACGCCGTTCGAAGTGCCGGCCGATTTGCTCATCGAGAGGCTAGCCAAGTACATAAAGGAGGAGGTGAGCGAGGTATCCCCTCCGCCTTGGTCCCTCACGGCGAAGACCGGGGCCCACGCGGAGCATCCCCCAAAGGATCCGGATTGGTGGTATATAAGATGCGCCTCCCTCCTCAGGAAGCTCTACATAAAGGGCCCGATAGGGGTTTCGAGGCTCAGGTCCGAGTATGGGGGGAGGAAGAGGAGCGGGAGGAGGGCGGAGAGGGTCCTGAAGGGCGGCGGATCCTCCATAAGGGAGCCCCTCCAACAGCTCGAGGCCGCGGGCTTGGTCGAGAAGGTTGGGAAAAGGGGCAGGGGGCTGACCAGCGAGGGGAGGGGCCTATTGGATAGGATGGCGGCCCAGATCCTGAAGGATCTAAGGAAGGGGGATGGGGGTTGAGCGACGAGGAGCTGGAGGAGCTGCGCAGGAGGAGGATGGCCGAGCTCCAAGGGGCGGCGGAGGAGGAGCGCAGGAGGGCCCAGCTGAGAAGGAGGCTCGAAGAGGAGCGGCAGGCCCTGTTGCGACAGGCCATCGTCGCCGGCCCTGCCTACATCGAGCTCGACTTCGAAACGGCGGGAAAAATCCCGCGCTTCAATGTCCTGTCCGGCCGGCTGGGCACAGATGATTTTCCGCTGTCCAGCGAGATCGAGGTCATCGCCGACGTGTCGCTCTATGACCCGTCGGATCGCAAGCGCGAAAAACCGCTTATGACGTGGGAGGGCATAGACGCGCGGTATTCCTATGTCAGCGATGCGCGGCGCGTGATCCAGATGAGCACCGAAGATGCCTATGAAGAAGCCTTGCGGTCGCTGGCCCGCCAGATTGTCTTCGCCGTGATTACGCAAAGGCCGACGAAAATAGCGCCCGGTGTCCTGACCGTTTCCGGACCGGTGCCTCCCGGAACCCCCCAGCGGATTCCGGGGGCCACAACTCTGGACACGCGGTTCCTGGACACTGTGACCACGACCACTGATTTAACACCGGAAACAGAACCCGCCAAGGGCAGGAAATAATGCTCCGGCAAGCCGGCGCTTACCGCATACCTGCACGAAGGTTCTGACATTGTGTGGGGCAACCTACATCGCAGCTATCTTCCCCTCCTGTCGGGTCTGGTTTTT
>JAWCOP010000100.1:0-4091 GCA_038847005.1 Bathyarchaeia archaeon
CGCCCGAGGGAACCCTCCTCCAACCAAGCCTCTCCTCTACAGCGCTCAATACTCCCTCACCTCATCCCGCGCCCTCATCATTAGCTCCACATTCTTCTCCCCGATCTCCCCCGGGAACCTTTCCCTCACGACCTTCTTGGCCGATTCGACGCTCACCCAGCCCGTGACCTTTAGCAAAGCCCCCAGCATGGTCGTATTGTAGATGGGCCTCCCGATCACCTCCATGGACAGCCTCTTGGCATCGAGCGCGTAGAGTCTTGCGCCCTTCAGGCCCATCTCCTCCTTGACCTTGGCCGGATCCTCCGTCAGGTTGAGGATCAGCCTTCCCCCCCTCTTCAACCCCTTTGCCGCATCCGGCGATTTGGCCAACCCGGGGTCTATCACCACGATCGCATCCGGGTCGTAGATCTGAGAATGGATCTCGATCGGCTCATCGGAGATCCTAGTGAACCCCAGCACCGGCGCCCCGGTCCTCTCCGGCCCGAACTCGGGGAACGCTTGCGCGTATTTGCCATCCAGAAGGGCGGCCTCCCCCAAAAGCCTGCTGGCGGTCACAACGCCCTGCCCGCCTCTCCCGAGCCAGCGCACCTCTACCATCATCCCTTCCATCCCCAATCCCAGCGAGTATAGGCACCTACGTGGTATAAGAAAACGATATCGCTCGATTTGGCGCCGAGCCTTAGCTAGGATGATATGCAAGCCCATTCTGGTGAGCATTTTCGACCCTTTAGGCGGTCCCCCATCCAAAAATTCGAACATATCGCAAATCCCTCCAACTCCCCAGAGCCCCTCGCCATGGGAATGGCGGCCCATATCCTTTTTTGGCGCGCTTGCCATTGAGTATGGGCCAACAAGGTGGGGATGTTTGGGGGAGGGCAAGGTCAAGGTTTACGCCCGCTTGATAGTCGCCATCGCCCTTTGTCAAATGGCGGGGGTCGTGGGATCGCTATTCACGGCTCCCGCGATACCCACATGGTATGCGGGCCTACGGAAGCCCGATATGGCCCCACCAAATTGGGTCTTCGCCCCCGTATGGACGGCGCTTTATCTATTGATGGGCGCATCCCTATTCCTCGTTTGGAACGCCGGGCTGGATAAGAGGCCCGTGAGGAGATCCATAATTTTGTTCGGCATTCAGCTGGCCATGAACGCCATCTGGTCTTACCTATTCTTCGGGTTGCGCTCCCCGCTGCTCGGCTTGGTTTGGATCGTGGCCCTCTGGGTTTCGATAGCGCTCACGATCGCCTCCTTCTCCAAGGTATCGAGGGCCGCGGCCTCGCTTTTGATCCCCTATTTAATTTGGGTGACCTTCGCCAGCTACCTGAATTATCAGATTTTAATCCTAAACCCCTAGGGGAGGCAGTAGCCCATAGGGGAAGCGCCCCATCCAAAAAATTGGAGTTATCGTCAACTTCTTCGCCCCTCCCCGCCCCTGTCCAATCGCCTCCTCTTGGCCAATTTGGAATTGGGAGCCCTCTTGGGCTTCGATATTATCAACTTATCCCCGCTTATCCGGATTAGGACCCGAACCCTCTTCCCCTTGAACGGGAAGCTGGAATCGGTCGAGAGCTTCGTCGGTATGAAGATCCTAGCGGCCTCGTAGGCCCTCCCCCTTATGGATTTCCTGACGACTATATAATTGGCGAAAGCCTCCTTCATTTTTAATCACCACTTTGGTAAGTAATTTATTGACTAATTTACCAGAGCTTAAATCTTTCGGATCCCTCCGCGATCCAAAAAATCGAACGGCTAGAGTTCGCCCCCCTCTATGGCCTTCATCACCTCCCTCCAATAGTTCGCGATCATCTCGAGCCTATTCGAGAATACGTCGCTCAGCTTGGCGGGCTCGTTCCTCCTGGCCCTATAAAGGAGGCCGCTCCTCAGGAGCGCCTTCCAGGTCTGGCTGAGGGTCCTTGCGGAGCACCGCTTCTCCCTTATTATCCTCGGGGCCAAATCCCTGTAGAGCTCCACCCTGTTGGCCCTGAGGCGGCTCATCTCCCTGAATATCGCCTCCGCCAGCTCCGCCTTCCTGGGGTTGAATGGGAAGAGCATATTGCAGAAGACCTTCAGATCCCTGATGCCCGTCCTCGAGGCGTCTATCTTCGGCGTCACGAAGCCCCTCCTCTTCATATATTCGGCCCAATACTCCTTGCCCTTCTCCCTTTTCGAAAGCTCCAAAACCCCATCCCCCGAATTACCCCCCGGTATAGAATGGTGAGCATTTAAGCCTTTGTACCCATATGGGGTAATAGGGCCCTTGGCGCGGCAAAGAATGGGGATCCTTCAATCGCCACTTGCTCAAGGCTACTCCAATTACCCCATTATGGATAATAATGGCTTGAATTGGGCCCTTGAGGGCGATGTCGGGCCTTGGCGATCCCTCTGGAGGCGCCGCGATGCCTTGGGGCCTTAGGCGAGAAGGATCGGAGGGTATTCGATCGCGATCCCCGGGACCTAAATTCGATTTTTTGGATTGTGGAGGGACCCGGCCCAGCCCCTCGTATAAAATTACTAATTATTTTGGTTAGTAAATTACTGACTTTTTTACTCATCATTAAGAGAAAATCTAATAAAGATAAATCGCAAAAATTTTTGCATTTTATGAGCCTCGGATTTGGTGGGATGAAGTTCCGGGATTCTGAAAAAGTTGGCGATACGTTCGATTTTTGGGATCCCCGGACGAGCCCTTCAGCCGCGGGACACCCTCAACCGCCCCTCCCTATCTATCGCGCCCCTCCTTATCCTAGTGGTTGAGATCGGCCTGGAGTCCTCGGCCCTCACCAAATCGACCCTTATCAAATCCAATGGCCTGAACCCCTTGGCGATCCTGATGCGATTGATCTCCTCGGCCCTCTCGCCCGTCCTCTTGGAAACCACAAGCGCCTCTATATCGCCATCCTCTATCGTGGGCCCGTATGGGTCGTTAAGCTCCACTATCGCAGCCCTATGCGAGTATCCCCTGCTCTCGAGGAAGCCCTCCAACGCCGCCCTGCGGGCCTCGTAGGGATCTATCCTATGCGGCTTATGTAGCCTCTTGGCGAACGAGTCGTTCGTAAGGCCTATTATGACCATTTCGCCGATCTCGAAGGCCTTATCCAAAAGGGCCCTATGCCCCCTATGGAGCATATCGAAGGTTCCGCCAACGGCCACCAGACGGTACCTCAAAGCCGAGCTCTGTTGTGCGGCTCGGCGCAGATTTAAATCCTTAGGGGGAAGAGGGCTAAGGAGCCTATTGAGGGATAAAGCCGGGTTGAAGCTGATAGTCGGCGTAACGGGGGCCAGCGGATCCCGCTATGCGCTCAGGCTCCTCGAGGCCCTCAGGGATAAGGGCATAGGGAGGGTGCTGATAATCAGCAGGAACGGCGAGGCCATCGCTAGGCATGAGCTGGGCGAGGAGGGCCTGAGGCGGATGCGCGAGCTCTCCTCGGAGGCCTATACCAACGATCTCCAATGCCCCTACATAAGCGGGTCCTCAAAATTCGATGGGATGGTGGTGGTCCCGTGCAGCATGAAGACGCTCTCGGAGATCTCCATCGGGTATTCGAGCAGCGCGATATCCAGGATCGCCGATGTGGCCCTCAAGGAGGGGAGGCCATTGGTCCTCGTCCCGAGGGAAACCCCCCTCTCCGCCATACATCTGGAGAATATGCTGAGGGCCTCGAGGGCCGGGGCGATAATATTGCCGGCGATGCCCGCCTTTTATATGGGGCCGAGGGATATCGAAGACCTAGTGAACTTCGTAGTGGGCAGGATCTTGGACGTCCTCGGGATAGATAACGACCTCTATAGGAGATGGGGGGGTTGGGCGACCTGAGGGGATTCTTGGAGGGGTTGGGGCTAAGGGGCGCGATCCGGGAGTTCAAGGAGCCCGTGGCCCTCGAGGAGGCGTATCGATCGATCCGCTCAAAACCCGGCCTGAGGGCCATATTCTGGGATGTGAGGGGATACGATTGCAAGATCGCAACGGGGATATGCGGATCGAGGGAGCTGATCGCGGAGGCGATCGGGATAGAGCCGGCGGCGCTCCATTGCGCCTTGAACAACGCCATCAAGAACCCATTGGAGCCCGAGGAATCCTCCTCAGCCGCTTT
>JAWCOP010000101.1:0-4086 GCA_038847005.1 Bathyarchaeia archaeon
GATATTCGATTGGGTCGAAGATCAAGATGCCCTTATGAGGGCCTCCAAGGTCGTCCTATGCCGAGCCGGGCATGGGACCATAATGAAGTGCATATCCTTCGGGAAGCCCATGATACTCGTCCCGACCCCCGACCATACCGAGCAATATGGGAACGCGCAGAAGGTCGAGAGATTGGGCTTGGGGAGGATATTGCACCAAAGGGATCTATCCGACGTTGCCCTCTTGAGCGCCATCGAGGAATTTGTCGGGAGGGGGGTCGGGTTCGAGTTTAGGAGCGAGGGGGATGCCGTTTCAAGGATAATGGATTATATCGAATCGCTATCGGCGGGATGAGCCATCGCCCGCGCATTGGGGCGGACCATCGATCGATGGACCCCGAGGAGCTGGAGGCGAGCCCGCGGCCGATTATGAGCTCCTCCCCCGCCTCAGCCTCTCGGCCTTCTCCCCCCAATATTTGATCCACCTCGGGGATCCCAGTTCCTCGCTCATCCTTCTGCACCTCTCATAGAACGATAGGCGCTCCTCATCCCCCATCGATTCGACCTCCCCCTTCATCCGCTCAAAGGTCCCTCTCGGATCGTATATGGCCACGCCGTCCTCGCAAATTATGTAACAGAAGGCCCCCAAGAACTCGTTCTCCCTCATGATCTTCTCAAAGATCCCCCTCGGGCAGATGAAGAGCTTCAGCGGGCCTATCCTGTGGGCCATCATCCTGGCCTCGGCCGAAAATTGTATGAACGTTTCCAGATCCGTTCCATCGTCGAGTAGGATGAGTACGTCCAAATCGCTATCGAAGGAATAATCCCCCCTCGCCCTGGAGCCGTAAATTATGATGGCTTCTATTCCGGCTCCATATTTCTTCCCGATCGCGAGCGCGAACTCCCTCAAGCTCTCGAGGGCGTTCTTGGCCGGGGCGGGCCTTTGGGACGTGGATCGGATCACCCCCTCTCCCTATCGAGCTCGGCCCTGATCACTATGGCCTCCCCCAAGGGTATATCAAGCTCCGCCGCCAACTCCTCCGGGGTTATATCGGGCCTCTCCGGTAGGATTTGCTCCGAGATGTATCTCTTATGGTATTTGTACATGGGGAGGCTATGAACCGTTTCGACGAGTATCCTCCAGAGATCGGCCTCCGACAGCCCTTGGCCATCGATTTTCTCTTGGCCCATGCGGATCCCTCGAAAGCTTTATTAGGGGATCGCGGAAAAAGATTTCTGAGGGCATCGGAGCTTCTGGGCTAGTCCCGATTCCAAAAAGGTCTCCGAAGCTCTACGAGGTGATGAATGCGCATGAAGTTGGAAGAATTGATAAAGGATTCGAAGAAATATGGATGGGATGTGAAATCGGTCAGGTACATCTCGGATGGGGAGGTATTGTTCGAGTTCGAGAAAAACCTGAGGAATAAGAAATACCACATCTATGTATTCTCGAGCCTCGATGGGAAAGTGATGAAGGGCTTCAACTTCTTCGAGAAGGAGGTTCCCATGAATTTGAACCAATGGGACAATTACGTCCAATAGGCATTAAACCTTGGACCTCTCATAGGCCCTCCTCAAAGTCCACCTGATCGCGTTCTTCAGCTCCAAAAGCCTCTTCTCGGTGCCGTAGTTCCTTATGATCAACCCCCTCACGCGGCCATCCTCCTGATCCAATTCATACGATATGGCCTTATCCGGGGGGATCTCCCCGGCCTTGACCGCCTCCAGATCCTTGGCCTGGAGGGGATCCAAAACCTTCCCTATCAAAAAGGCCCTCAACGGTGGGGAGCCGGCGTCTAGCTTCAAACCCTCATCTATCCTGACGGCCATGTGGTCCTTGAAGACGTCGAGATCGGCCAAGTGGACCCCATCCTCGGTCTTTATGGGTATCGATTGCACCGGGGCCTCGGCCTCAGGCGCCTTGGGCAATTTCACCTTCTTGAAGCTCCTCTCAGCCAATAATACATCCACGACCTCGACCAAGGACCTAAGGTTCGCGACCTCCGCCTCCAGCTCCCCTATCCTCCTCTCGAGGAAGGCCTTGGCCTCGGCCAGCCTCTTCAAATCCTCCTCGCTCAAGCCATCTGCACCTTGGCCACGGCGATCGCGAAATCCGGGCAATAGAGCTCGCAGAGGCCGCATAGCCTGCAGGCGCTCGGATCCCTTAGGACGGCGGGCCTTACGCCCTTGGAGTTCAAGGAGTCGCCGAGGGCGAGGGCCTTGGTGGGGCAGAACTCGATGCAGATCCCGCAACCTTTGCAGAGCTCCGAATCTATGGCCACCCTCTCCAGGATCGCCACCCCTTTCGGCAATTATTCCCCGCGGCGACTAATTAAAATACCCTCTCCCGCTTGGTTTATGCTGGCCTCCCGGAGCGGGGCATCGGGACCGTCGAAGGGGCTATGTGGCCTTGACCGAGCGGGTCAGGATAGGGCTGGTCGGATATGGGTCTTGGGGCAGGAGGCACTTCGCCGCCCTATCGAGGAACCCGAGGGCGGATTTGAGGGGCGTATACGACCCGGCTTATCGGGGGGACCATTTCTTCGATTCATTGGAAGATCTATTGGACGAGGTCGAAGCGGTCGACGTGGTCGTCCCAGCGGGGGCACTAGCGGGGATAGGCATAAGGGCCATGGAGGCTGGGAAGCACGTATTCATAGAGAAGCCCATGTCGGTCAATTTGGGGGAGGCCCTCAGGCTTGAGGAAGCTTGGAGGAGGAACCCGCGCTCTAAGGTGATGGTTGGGTTCATAGAGCGCTTCAATCCGGTCTTCCAAAGGATCAGGGAGGTCCTGAGGGCGGAGCCCCCCTCCATGGTCTTTTGTCAAAGGTCCGGGATGCCCGCCTCCGTGACTAGGCAAACGGGCGTGATATTGGACTTGGCGATACACGATATAGATCTCCTGATTTGGTGCCTCGGCATGCCTAGGTCCGTGAGGGCCCAAATGGAGGAGAGCTTCGATTGGGGGCGGGTTGAGCTGGATTTCGGCCGCTCCAAGGCCATGATAGTGGCGGATTGCTTGGGCCCGAAGCTCAGGAGGTGGGTGGTGAAGCTGAGGGGGGGCACCTTGCATGCGCATTTCCAAGGGGATAGGTGGAGGCTATTCGAGGGCGGCTCGGAGATCCCGGTCGAATGGCGAATGCCCCTCGATGCCGAGCTGGACCATTTCCTGAGCTCCATATTGAACGGCGCGGAGCCCTCGCCCGGGATAGGGGATGGGATAAGAGCCCTAGAAGTCATAGAGAGGGGGCTGGGCGGCAGGGGGATCCCCGCCCCCTGACCGCTGGCTGAGGGGAGCCGAGCGCCCGCCGCTTGGCCTAACCCTTTATCGGGGCTCTCCTCCCCTTTTATTTGTTGATATGTAGCACACAGAAACACTTAAATACGGGAGGTCCATTCATTATCCCGGTGGTCGGGTTGGAGCGGCAAAGGCTCTTCGTTAATTTGCCGATGGATAAAAGGAGGATGCTCGTGCTCAAAATAGAGGCCACGAAGCTATTCAATATTTTGACGCGGGTGAAGGAGCTCGTCCGCGGCCTAGAGGGGCTAGAGGAGGCCGGCGATCTGACTATAGCGAGGCTGGAGGAGGCCGAGAGGACCCTCAGGAGGTTCGTCGGCCAATTGGAGAATAGGTCCGGGCATGGGGGGATCGCTCCCATTGCCGTTCAATCGGATTCGAGGGAATCCGTTCTCCATATGACGGCTCTGCCCAATAACGAGCTGCCGTCCAATTGGCTTTGAGGGGGTGGGGGAGTTGGCGGCATCGTACTTCTTGGCTGGGGTGCTGAGCGGCATCGCGCTGCTGTTCGCGTTCCTGATAATGATGCCCATGGAGTGGCTGGAGTGATGGGGAGGTTCAAGAAGCCGGATCCGTTCGCGATTTATTCCATCGAGGACTATTATCGAGACGCGGATGGCAATTGGAGGTTGAAGAGGAACCGCTGAAGGACTAGGCGATCCCAAACCGCTCCTTTTTTCTTCATTTTTGGAAGCCCGGAAGTTTCTCAACGCCCCATGGGCAATAGATCCCTAAATCCCGAGGGCCGATCTGGGCAACCTTTATCTCCCAGGCTGGCGACTGAAGGACCCCCAGCAGCGGTGGGCATC
>JAWCOP010000102.1:0-4081 GCA_038847005.1 Bathyarchaeia archaeon
GACGGCTTGGGGATCGATGGGATAATGGAGAGGGGGAAGTTCAAGAAGAGGTCCGACATCGATCCCCACATCGCCACCCTCAGGAGGCTTAAGCTCATATCTAAGAGCGAGGATGGTAGGTATTTCGTCCCGCCGGGGATAAAGGAAAGGCTGAACTTCGCCATAAGGTCCTTCGTCTACTTCAGGGGGAGGTTGATCCCGAGGGCGCTGATCGGGGCCATCGCCTTCACGGCCTTCTTCGCCGCATATCTAATCCTACTAGTCCCGAGGGGGCCCGCTTGGACCCCATCGCTGGCCTTGGGCTTGGCCCTATGCGCCGTGAACTGGATCTGGGCGATCTCGAATTGGTTGAGGAGGCCATTCAAGTGATAGGTTTAATACGGCCGCGGCATCACTTCGGGGCGATGGTGCGCGGCGTTGGAGTATGAGCAGTTCTCGGTTTACGGCCTGAGCATCGAATATCCCGCGGGATGGCGCGTGGAGCTCCCGAGGAGGCTGGAGAGGGATAATGGGGATGTATCCTTCAGGTCCTCCGAAGGGCCCTCCGTATCGGTCTTTTGGGGGCCGTTGGAAAGGCTCAAGACCAAGTTCCAAACCCCGGCGGAATACGCCTCGGACATATTCGACAAGATAAAGAAGAGCAGGGGGATTAAATCCCTCGAGGTCCTGGAGGAGGCCACGATGCCCATTGGGGGACATGATGGGGCCTTCTACAAGACCGAGGAAACGATCTCCTACGGCGGCCTAATTAGGAGGACGGAGTTCAAGCAAATAACAATCGCGGCCCACTTCTTCTGCGGGGAATCCAATCGCCATTTCACGATATACGGTACCATATCCCCCCAAAGGGCTGAGGAACAAGAGGGGATCATAAGGCATATGATCAAATCGATAAGGTGCCATCCCTAAGCCCTTGGGAGGATCTGATGGGGGGCGGCCGCAATGCCGATAACGCGCGAGCTCCTCTTCGACGTAGCGGTGAAGCTGTTCGAGAGGGCCACCAGATCCGTGCCAAGGGATACCCTGATGGCCTTGGAGGGATCCCTCAGGTCGGAGAGGAACGAGCTGGCCAGATATATCTTGGCGATGATGCTGAAGAACGCGAGGATGGCCGAAGAGGCCAATATGGTGGTTTGCCAGGATACGGGGCTCCCGGCCTTTTTCCTGAGGATCGGGACCGATGCCAAGATAGATGCGGACGTCAAGAAGGTCTTGGCGGATGCCGTTGAGAAGGTCTCGCTCGAGTTCCCCTATAGGGCTGCGTTCGTCCACCCGATCTTCAGGGATTCGACCCCGCTGATAGTGGGCGGGGGCGTCCCGTTCGTGGTCTGCGATACCCTCGCCGGGGCGGACTTCATGGAGATCGTTATGTCCCCGCAGGCCTCCGGCCCGGAGTTCTGGAGCAGGGTCGAGATGATCTCCCCCCCGAGCGATCCTTGGGCGGCCGTTAAGGAGTTCGTCTTGGAAACGGTGAAGAGGGCCGGCGGGGCCGCTTGCCCCCCGATGGTGGTGGGCGTGGGCTTGGGAGGGGATATTGAGGAGGTGGCGAAGCTGGCGAAGCTGGCCTCCATAAGGCCCATAGACGAGAGGAACCCGGACCCCAAGGTGGCCTCCTTGGAGGAGGAGATGAAGGCCCTTTTGAACGGCACGGGCATAGGCCCGATGGGCCTAGGGGGCGATACGACCGTTCTGGCGGTCAATATCGAGGTCGAATATTGCATGAAGGCTTGGTTGCCCATGGCCGTATGCCTCCGATGCTGGACCAATAGGCGGGCTAGGGCTAGGATCCATAACGATGGCAGGGTGGAATACCTATGAGGGCGATCGGGATGGGGAGGGAGGTTAGGCTGAGGACCCCGCTCGAGGAAAGAGCGGCCCGAGATTTGGGCGTAGGGGATATAGTATACTTGGATGGGAAGGCCTTCGCCATAGCCTACGCCTTCCAATTCCAAAGGGCGCTCGACGAGTTGAAGGGCGGGAAATCGCTCCCGATGGATTTCGAGGGATCCGCGATCCTCCACTTCCCCACGTGCTTCAAGGAGGAGGGCGGTAGATGGAGGATCGTATACTTCGGCCCAACGACGAGCTCCAAGTTCAACAAGGTAACGCCCGAGTTCGTTAGGAGGTTCAAGATAAGGGCCATCGTGGGGAAGGGGGGAATGGACGAGGCCGTAATGGCGGCCATGGAGGAGGTGGGTTGCGCATTCCTCCAAGCGATAGGCGGCTGCTCCGTCATATATACCAAGGGCGTCGAGGAGATAACGAACGTTCATTGGCAGGAGAGGCATTGGACCTATGCCGTGGTGGAGCTCAAGCTGAGGGACTTCGGCCCATTGATCGTCACAATGGATGCGAAGGGGAGGAGGCTCGGGAAGGAGGAGCGGGGGCCCTGATAAGGAACGTATTCTTCGATCTGATCTACACGCTCGTGCACTTGGATATGGAATCGCACTCGAGAAGGTGCTGCGAAATCCTATCCGGGCTCGGCCATGTGGAGCCGGGGAGGTACGCGGATGAGTTCCGGAGGGCTTGGGTTGGATATAGCGAGCGCAGGATCGAGGGCGACGAATCCTTCTATTACCAAATCCTGAGCGGGCTCGGGCTCCCTTTCAAGCAGGGTCTCGTCCCGGCCCTGAGGGAGGCGTATATGGATTCGCTGAGCCTCTATTGGGACTCCATAGGGGCCTTGGAATCCCTCATCGGGCGTTACAAGCTGGGCCTCATCACCAACGGCGTATCCTCTTGGTACGAGCGCGTTCTTGAGAAATTCTCCCTGAGGGGATATTTCGATTCCATCATAATATCATCCGAAGTGGGCTGCAGGAAGCCCTGCAGGAGGATATACGAGGCCGCCTTGGAATCCCTCGGCGCCAAGGCCGAGGAGTCGTTCTTCATCAGCGATGAATATGAGGAGGACTTGCTCCCGGCGATGGGGATCGGCATGAGGGTTTGCCTCCTGAACAGGGACGGGGGCCCCGCCCCGGGCCCCGTCGCCGTGGCGAGGGACCTCCCCGAGGCGCTCGCCCTCATAGGGTGATTGGAGGGAAGATCAGGCCGAGGGCCTCCCGCCCCATTCCAATGCGCGGGCCAGCTCCCTATGGGATTTAGCCGCCTCCTCCAAGGGCATCCCCTCCATCAGGGCCCGGGCCGCTTGCATCATGGCCTTCGCCCCGGCCGTGGAGCCATCCGGATGCCCATGGACCCCGCCGCCCGCCAAGAAGAGAGCATCCCTCCCGGCCACCTCCAAGTTCGCCCCCAAGTTTACCGGGGAGATCCCCGCCGCAATGACGGGCAGCGTTCTCTTGAATCCGCCCCAAGGCGCCCTCATGGCCGAGATGCATTTCCTCGCATCAAGCGCGTCGAATATGAACTTCCCGGTCCTGCTCCCCACGTGGAGCTCGTCGGCGCCGCAGATCCTCGCCAGCTTCGACATCAGGGCCGATTCGATCCCGTGCTTCGGATCCCTCGTGAAGGCCCCATGGCCGCACCTATGGACGTGGATCGGTACGTTTATCGATGGATCCTCGGCCAAGGCTTGGATGGCCCCGTATCCCGCGTAGGTCATGCAAACCATCAAGTGGTTCGCCCCGCCCTCGATGGCCCTATCCGCTAGCTCCAATATCCCATCCGCCCTATGGGTTATGTTCAACGCGTATAGGACCCTCTTCCCGGTTTCCTGCCTCGCTCTATCCAAGGCCTCCATGACGGCGGAGAGCCTATCGAAGAGCGGGCAATATTTGGGGTTGACGAGGGCCTCGTCGTCCTTTATGAAATCCAATCCGCCGAGCGCCGTTTCATAGGCCAGCTTCGCGTACGTCCTCGTATCCAATCCTAGGTTCGGCTTCATTATGGTCCCTATCAATGGCCTGCCGTCCTCCGCGCCCGCCAGCTCCCTGACGCCCTCTATCCCGAACTTGGGCCCGGGATGGGCCCCGGCCCAATGGCTCGGGAGCCATATGTCCATCAGCTTCACCTTATCCACTATGTTCATATCGAATAAGTTGCCCGCTATATCCGACAGGAGGTTCGCTATCCCGCCGATCTCCGGATCGTAATTCGAGGCATTATAGGCTATTTCTAT
>JAWCOP010000103.1:0-1137 GCA_038847005.1 Bathyarchaeia archaeon
GGCTGGGGTGACTGGTTCTCGAAGGCGATCACCTCGAGCCCCGGGAAGGCCCTCGAGAAGGCCCTCTCCGCGGCCCTGATCTTCACGGGATTCGTTGAACCCACCGCGACCCGCACGGCATGGCCGCGGCGCTCGGGAACCGCAGCATCACCCAACGCTCAAATCCCTAGGTAGTCCACCCTAGCCCTCTTTAATTCCTTAAAGTCCAGCTCCTCCCCGCCCACGACCTTAAGCCTGATCCTCGCCTCACCGCCCTTTAGATCTATCACGTTGTAGGAATTGGCGAAGAATCCCCTCAGCCTCGCGGATGATAGGCTCCCGGCGTGGGCGATCTCCATCCCCTCAACGCTCCATTTCCAAGGCCTGTGCCTATGGCCGCAGAGCAGGAGGTCCACCCCGCCCTCTATCAGGGTTTGGAGGACGTCCCCGGCGTCTATTATCGTCAGCCTATCCGGCCCCGTATCCGGTATTGGGAGGAGATGGTGATGCATCGCGACTATCTTCGTGAGGCCATCGCGTTTGGATAGCTTGGATAGCTCCCTCTCCAGCCAAAGGCCCTGCCGATAGCCGACCTCGCCCTCATCCCGATCCGGCCTAGCGGTGCTCAAGGAGATTAGGACGAATCCATCCCCCTCAAAGACCCTCTTGAAGCCGAAGAATCGCTTGAATGGCAGGTATCCGGTCGATCTATAATCGTGGTTCCCGCTCAGGACCACCATATCCCCGGCCCGGAACCTCTTGATCCCATCCCTCGCCTCCCTTAGCTGCGATATGAGGCCGTCCTCGCTAAGGTCCCCCGTTATCACCATCAGATCCGGGTCTAGGGAATTTATCTCCTCGACGGCCAAGTCGAATACATCCCGCTGGAATTGGGGGCCGAAGTGCAGATCCGATGCGTGGACGATCCTCGTCATCCCGAGCCAACCCATCGGCCGCGATCATCCGATCCCATCGGCCCTCGCGGCTCCCCTAAAGCTTGGAGACGAGCCTTAGGATTTGGTCGTGGATCTTCCCGTTCGAGAAGACCATGTCGCTCCTCCTCGGGACCCACTCCCCGCCCTTGAAGTCCGTTGCCCTTCCGCCCGCCTCCTTCACGAAGAGGACCCCGGCGGCCACGTCCCAAGGATCTATTTGCTC
>JAWCOP010000103.1:1147-3978 GCA_038847005.1 Bathyarchaeia archaeon
AGTAACATAGGCCTCCGCCCTACCGCAGGCGACCCACGCGCATTCCAAGGACCCGGACCCGAGCTTCCTAACGTCCCTAGCCCTGAGGAGGAGGGCCGCGTTTATTTTGCTTATCCTCGATGCCCTTTTCTCCCCGCCCTCGCAAGCGACCAGATAGCAATCCTTCAACCTCGAGATGTCCGTAACCTCGGCCGGCCTCCCATTGATCGTGCATCCGCCCCCCTCCTCGGCCAAGAAGAGCTCGCGGAGGAAGGGGGCGTATGCGGCGCCGAATACGGGATCGTCGAGGTGGAGCAATGCGATCGATATCGAGAAGAAGGGGTTCCCGATGGCGTAGTTGCTGCTCCCGTCCAAGGAATCGACGACCCATGTGAACTCCGATCCCCCATCGATGAAGCCGCTCTCCTCGGTCAATATGTTATGATCGGGGAACCTCCTGGAGAGGGCGGATATCAGCATCTCGTCGATCATCTTGTCGTACTTCGTCGTTATCTCCTTCGATCTCCCCCTCAGCCTTATCAAGGAATAGTCCTTGCAATAGTACCTCATCAGCTCCCTCCCAGCCCTCTTCACCAAACCAACGATGAACCTTTGCATGGGAAGGGGAATGTTGCCACTATCGATTAATGTCTTTCGATCCCCGGCTGCTCCCGGGGGCTCCCGCCTCTTCCAAGCCCATGGGAGCTCAAAAAAGCTTTTAGATCGGCATCCCAAAGGCTTGGGCGAGGTGTCGCCTTTTGGAGCTTATGGAGGCGATAAGGAATAGGAGGTCGATCCGGAGGTATAAGCCGGATCCGGTCCCCGAGGATAAGTTGAGGGCCGTTTTGGAGGCCGCGATCTGGGCCCCGAAGGCTTGGGAGCGATGGGAGTTCGTGGTCGTTAGGGATGCCAAGACCAAGGGGAATTTGGCCAAGGCGGCGAAGGGCAGCGAGCACGTGGGGGAGGCCCCGGTCGATATAATCGTCTGCTCCAACCTCAAGGGGGCCAAGGCGAGGGATAGGGAGCTCTATTCGATCCAAGAGGCGGCGGCCGCGATCCAGAACCTGATGTTGAAGGCCCACGAGGAGGGGCTCGGGACCTGCTGGGTCTCGGAGTTCAGGGAGGCAGCCGTGGCCAAGGCCATAGGCCTCCCGAGGGGGATTAGGCCCTTATCCATAATCCCCTTGGGCTACCCGGACGAGGCCCCCTCCGCCCCGGGGAGGAAGGGCTTGAGCGAAGTGGTCCATTGGGAAAAGTATGGGGCTCGTTGAGCGCGCCGCGAGGGGGGGTTCTTGGAGCTGCGCATCGGCGGGGCCAAGGTCGTCCTCATCAAAGGAGACATAACCGAGCAGGACGCGGAGGCGATCGTCAATGCCGCAAACCCGAGCCTCATGGGGGGCGGGGGCGTCGACGGCGCGATCCATCGGAAGGGCGGGCCTAGGATACTGGAGGAATGCAAGCGCATAAGGGCGACCGAATGGCCAGAGGGCTTGCCAACCGGGAGGGCCGTCATCACATCGGGTGGCAATTTGAAGGCCCGCTACGTGATCCACACCGTTGGGCCCATATGGCGCGGGGGCGGGAGGGGGGAGCCGGAGCTCCTCAGGGAGGCCTATTTGAGCTCCCTCAAGCTGGCGGTTTCGAAGGGCATAAGGACCGTAGCCTTCCCCTCCATAAGCACGGGCGCTTATGGATACCCCATTAGGGAGGCCAGCCGAGTCGCCTTGAGGGCGATCAAGGATTTCCTTGAGGCGGAGGATGGGCTGGACGAAGTGAGGCTAGTCCTGTTCACTGAGGGGGACCTGAAGGTATACGAGGAGGCCGCCGAGGAGGTCCTCAAACCCTGATCCCGGAAGGGTTCGATGAAATGGAAAGGGAGCGGGGGCCTCCGGCGCCTTAATGGGCTCGGTTATTCGATACCATGGTCGAATTTATCGCTACCAACCGATGGCTGGGGTTTTCCACAACTATCCTATATATGTGGATCGCGACCGACCTATCCAAGAACCGATGGACCTTGCTGTATTCCACGAAATACCCTATGGGGATCCTCGGATCCGTCAAATCGATCCTATCCCTTCCCCCGGATAGCTCCGGGTAGAGCCACCAAAGGCTTGAGTAGGAGGCGTTCTGCCAAACCATGTAGCGGATGTCGTTCCCAATATACCACTCTTTGAGCTTCTCCCTGCTCCAGCCTTTGGCGTACCAATGGATTTGAGAGCTCGGATGGAACCTCCTCGGGTCTATCCTGCTGTAATATATGACCGCGGGGCTATCGGAGATCACGCCGCCGCCCTCGTAGATCGTCGCCAAGGCAAGGCCCGCCTCCAATTCCGGCTTAACGACATAGGTCTTGACCGGGAACACCCAAACATCCCTTAGGGGCAACAGCACGATCAATAGGAGGGAGGCCGCGAATAGGGCCTTCTTTAAATGCGAGCTTTTCAAGCTCAAGCCCCCCAAGGGCGATACTGAGAGAATCGAGGTCAGGGGGAAGACATATATCGAATATTTTGGCTCGGGGAGCGAGCCGCCCAAAAGGATCTGGGCCCCAAGATATAACAAGAATGCCGACTCCAAGATCGCGATCGCCCTTACTTCGGCCCTCCTCTGCAGGAGGCCGGCCGCTAGGCCGATCGGGAGGAGCCAAGAGGTCATATTGATTATTGAGTTGATGAAATTCGCAAGCCTATGAAAATTCGGCCCGGTCCCCCCGTAGAAATACCTGACGTCCCATCCAGTCATGATCGTTTGGATCCTATACCAAGCTAGTAGGTCGTTCGTATTGGCGTAGCTCCAAAGGCACCAAGCGATCGCAACGGCCCCTGCACAGATGGTGGATGCTCAAAGCC
>JAWCOP010000104.1:0-3972 GCA_038847005.1 Bathyarchaeia archaeon
GTCCATCTCTAGGGAGACAAGCTCCTCGACCCTCTTGGAGTAGCTCCGGGGCAACCCATTCACTATCAAGAGGAGGTCCAGATCGCTCTCCCGCGAGGAATCCCCCCTGGCGACGGATCCGTAGAGGACGATCGAGAGGGCTCCATCCCCATATCTTTCGAGGATCTTCTTCGCGAACAGGAGGAGGAGCCTCACGTAGGCCCCTTGGGCGCTCATGAAGCGCGCAAGGCTCAAGCCGTTCTCAAGGGCGAACGCGACCAAGGGGGGATCCAAAAGCCTATAGCGGCGATCCCCGAGGGTTCCCTCGAAGACCACGAGGCGTCCAGCCCTTTCCAGCCCGCTCAGGGCGAGCTTGGCCCTCCGCCCATCCAGGCCCAGCGCGCTGCGCGCCAGCTCGAGGTCGAATGGGCCGATGCCGAAGGCGCGGTATAACCTCGCGTGGATTTCCTCGAGCCGGTTTGGCGACCGCATGCCCAAGCCCGAGCGCACATCATCCGCATGGCCATATATAAAGCGAGCCACCTCCCGATCGCCGAACGCGAGGGAAGGAGGCGGCCTCAGCCTAGTCCCGTGGCCGCCGGCTAGCAATAGTCCCTTCATGGGCCCCCTACCTATGCGGCGGGGCGAACCAATCCCAAGGCTTTCCAACGCGCGGGTCCCCCCCATCGCCATTGATGGATCTCGGAACTATCGAGGGGTCGTTCCAAGGCCTCCTGACCTCATCGGGATCCCCGTAATCGTATAACCTGTTGACGAAATAAACCAAGAGGGCCGGCTCGTCCCCGATGGCCTTGAACCCATGCCAATAATGGCCCGGCATCCTGATTATCGATGGATCCCTGGCCGTCGCGATGATCTCGTCCAGCTCCCCGGAGGCCTCGTCATAGGCGCATAGCTTCAAGGCGCCCCCCACGGCCGCGAAATAATCCACTTGGCCCCTCTCGTGCCTATGCCAAGCCCTAACCACGCCCGGGTAGGTCATGGAGAGGTTGGCCTGAAGGATTTGGTCCCCCTTCATCAGATCGATCCAATCGGATCTGATAAGCTCGGCGAAGAAGCCCCTCTCATCGGAGAACCTCCTCAATGGCCTTATTGCGATCCCCGGGAGCATCCCCTCCTCATCCCCTCCTTGAGCTCGATCAAGGCCTCATCCAGTTTTAATGGTTTGGCCCTAAAAACCCCAGCGGCCTTGGAGACGTCGAGGGACGAATCCCTCGGCCTCCGGGCCGCCCATGCCATATCGGCCATGCGCGCGGGCTTCAGGAGCGATGGGTCGAATCCGAAGGCCGCGCAGAGCTTCGCGGCGAACTCGTATCGGCTAACCCTCTCGGCCCCGGCCATGTGGTATAAGCCCTCGAGCCCCCTCTCCACCGCCTCCAATATCATCCGGGCCAGGCTGGAGTTGAGGGTAGGCGAAACGTATTGATCCACTAGGACGCTCGCCCTTTCTCCCCGCTCCAGCTTATCGATTAGCCAAAGAGCGAAGTTCGATTTACCGCTCGCCGGAGCCGCGCCGTATATGACGCTTGCCCTGGCGATGCAATGGGCCCCGGCCAACCCCTCGACGGCCCGCTCCCCCATCAACTTGGTATAGCCATAGAAGTTCACGGGATCCGGCTCATCCGCCTCCGAATAAAGGCCCCTCTCGCCGTTGAAGACGTAATCCGTCGATACGTAAACGAGGAAGGCCCCCATCTCCCGGGCAGCCGAGGCCAAGGCCGAGGTGGCCTCGTAATTGATCCTCAGGGCCAAACCCCTCTCTCGCTCGCATTTATCCACATCGGTCATAGCCGCCGCGTGCACGATCGCATCGGGCCCGACCCCCCTCACGGCCCTCTCGATGGCCGCGAGATCCCTCAGATCCAATCTCACGGGCGTCCCGGATCTGGGCCGATTCTGGTTATAGGCCGCGTAGACCTCATGGGAGGCCCCAGAGGCCAACTCCGCTATCTTTGAGCCCAGCAGGCCGCCGGAGCCCGTTATGAGGATCCTCATCGAACTTTCCCCCAAACCCTCGGCCCCTCGCCCCTTTCACCAAGGCAGCTCCCAAGGGGTTGGATGGAGGACCCTCTCATCCGCCAGCGGGCGCCACCACCATTCGTTCCTCACATACCATTCGACGGTTTCCCTCAGGGCCTCCCGAAGGCCATGCTTGGGCCTCCAGCCGAGCGCCCTGAGCTTCGAGCTATCGAGGCTATACCTGAAGTCATGCCCGGGCCGATCCTTCACGTGCTCGATGAGGGATTTGGGCCTTCCTAGGAGATCGAGGATCGCCTCGACGAGCTCCAAGTTCTCGAGCTCGTTCCCAGCGCCCACGTTATATATCCCGCCCGGCTCCCCCTCCCTCAGGACCAAGTCTATCGCTTCGCAATGATCGAGGACGTAGATCCAATCCCTCCTTTGGCGGCCGGAGCCGTAGATGGGCACCGGCAGGCCCAAGAGGGCCCTGATTATGGCCTTTGGTATGAGCTTCTCCGGGAATTGATATGGCCCAAAGTTATTGGCCGTTCGGGTGATGGTGGCCCTAAGCCCATAGGTCTTATGATAGGCCCTCACGAGGAGATCCGCCGATGCCTTTGAGGCCGCATAGGGCGAGGAGGGATCGAGGCCATCGCCCTCCGCGAAGGATCGCCCCTCGGGCGCGGGGCCGTATACCTCGTCCGTGGAAACCTGTTGATAGATGAGGTCGTAAAGCCTACAAGCCTCGAGGAGGTTCAGGACCCCGAGGGCATTGCTATTGAAGAAAGCCCTCGGGTTCGATATGCTCCTATCCACGTGGCTCTCCGCGGCCAAGTTTATTATAGCATCCGAATCCTTGGCCGCGGCCCTTACCGCCTCGAAGTCGCATATATCGCCCCTTATGAACCCATATCTCCCATCCGGCTCCACGTCCTTCAGGTTGGCCGGGTTCGATCCATAGGAGAGCTTATCGAGGTTCAGGATCTCTACGTCCCCATAGGCGTTCAGCAGATATCTTATCAGGTTCGAGCCTATGAACCCCATCCCGCCCGTTATTAGGATGCGCATCCCCAATGGTCAAATCGGCTGGGGCAATTAAGGTTTGCCTCCCGCCTCAACCCATGCGCCGCGGCGGCTCCCGGACCGGGAGTATCGTCAGGGCGCTCAGCGCCGTGAGGATGGCTATCGCATGGAAGGCCGGCTCGAACCCCCAAGCGTCGATAACGAAGCCGAGCAGAAGGGGGGCCACGTTCCCGGCCAAGAAATCCAACGTGAAGAATACGCCGAAGCATAGGTCCATAAGCTCCGGGGCGACGACCTCCGCGAGCAGGGCCTGGATCGGGGAGGATGAGGAATATATGGTGAAGCCCACGACGATCAGGTTGGCGATCGTCAAGGCCGCATCGAGCCTCGCGGCCATCAGGGATATGCTCAGCGCGGAGATCGCGCTTATGAGGGCGACGATGGCCCTCCTCCCCAGCCTATCCGATATGTGGCCTAGGAGGGGCGGGCTGAAGAACCCGGCCGCGAACATTATGCTGGCCAGGATCCCGGCCCTGGCGACGTCCAACCCATAGGCCTCCACGAAATAGGATGGGGCGAACGAGGATATTCCCCTGAACCTGAAGAGCGTAAGGGCCGATGTCGCCGTTATTAGGATCACCGCCCTATTCCGGAGGATCTCCGCGATCCCCCTCCGGGCCCCGCCCTCGCCCGCGGGAGGTCCGCCGAGGCCCTTGGAGAAGGCTATCAGGAGGCCCAAGATCAGCCCCGGGATCGCCGAGAGCATCAGGCCCCATCTCCAGCCCACCGCGGCCACTAGGAACCCGCCGATCAGGGGGCCCAGGGAGGTCCCCAGGTTCCCGCCCGATAGGTGTATGCCGATCGCCCTGCCCCGCCCCTCCCGCGATAGCCTCGAGACCAAGGAGGTGGCCATCGGGTGATAGGTGCTCGCCCCGATGCCGGCGAGCATTTGGCAGAGGAGCAACTCTTCGAAGGAGTTCGAGAGGCCCA
>JAWCOP010000105.1:0-3940 GCA_038847005.1 Bathyarchaeia archaeon
TAGGGACTTGGCCTCTGAGGCTATTAGGGTGCCCCCTATCCCCTCCGAAACCCCTATTATGAAGCTCCCTATCAAAGCCCCGGGTATGCTCCCCAACCCTCCCAAGACTACTATGATGAATGAGATCACGCCGAACATGGAGCCCATGAGCGCTTGGGTGAAATAAAAGGTTATTAAGAAACAACCCGCGCAAGCGGTCATGGCTATGCCTATCCCGAAGCTATACCAATAGATTTTGTTCACATTTATCCCCATCAGCTGGGCGGCATATCTATCCATGGATGTCGCCCTTATGGCCCTCCCGATGTTGGTTCTCTTCAAAAGGAGAGTCAATGCCGCTACGGAAACTAAGGATGCTATACACGCTATCAACCTAGGATAACTCACGGCGATACCTAAAATATCTATGGAATACATGCTATAGCTAGTGCGGGCCGTTCTGAAGTCGGCGCTCCAGGCCAAAAGCGCTAGATTCTCTATTACTATCGACAGCCCCAGGGTTAGGAATATTTGCGCATAGTCTGGAGCATTTAGGATTGGTTGTATAAGGAGCCTTTGGACAAATATCCCTACTACGAAGAAGATCGGAAGGACGAAGATCACCGAGAGGAACGGATCTATACCGAATATGGACCATAGGAAGAAAGAACTGAACATGCCCAGCATTAGGAATTGTCCATGCGCAAAATTCACGATCTTTATTACGCCGAAGATCAATGTTAGCCCAACCGCAACCATCGCATAAACTCCGCCAAGCAAGATGGATGACGTGATCAATTGAATCCAAGTAGATATCTCCAACGCTTGGCCCCCATTTTAAAAAAGGGATTTAGCCGGATCAGGGCTTGCGGAGGGATGCCCCCGGTTGCTTAGCCCAGTCCGGCCATATCGTTACCATTTGCCCATCTTGCCATTGCATGACCACTACCTTTGCGTATATATTCTGCCCAGTTTCGTCAAATTTGACTCGGAAAACACCGCTTTTTTCATCGTAGGAGGGCAACGCGCATGCCTTGTGCGGCTTATCCCGAGTGGAGATTATGTCTATGGTCGCGAGGGCGTTCCTGACCTTCTCCGGATCGGCGGATCCCGCCCTCTCTATGGCTTCATAGATCGTATAGAAGGCGGCATAGAACGTGCCCGTATTCTCCTCGGGCCAGCCCTCTTCTGGATAGCGTTCTTTGAACTTCTTCGAGAACTCGGCCACACCCGGTATATTCATATCGTATTGCCATAGCGAAGGGCTCAAGACGTTTTCAACCGCTGGCCCGAGAGATTTGCCGAACTCCTTGAGCAGGAATCCCCCACCTCCGCCAAATACCAGAACTGGGACTTTGAGCTCGTGGATTGTGCGAATTATGAGCATTTGGTCATTGAGGTATCCCACCGGGAATACCATTTTTGCCCCGGATGCCTTGACCTTCAGGATCAAATCGGTTACGTCCGTGACGTCCCTTGGATAAGACTCCTTAAGGACTATGGATATGCCCGGATGGTATTGCTTAATTAGCTTCTCGGTTTCCGCGGACGTGCTCGTCCCGTAGTCCGTGTTCTCATAGATTAAGGCTATTTTATCCGGCTTCCACCCATATAGCCTTTCCAGCTCCCCTAGGACTATTACTTGACCCGTCGCGAAGTCGGTCGCGGTCCCGAAATTCCTGAAGCAGTACTTGTATCCCCTTTGGGTTATCTTCAGGGCGATCCCGCTGTTTATGCTTGGGATCTTGTACCTCTCGGTGACCTCGGTGAAGGCCAAGGTTAACACGCTGCTATAGGGCCCTAGGAATGCTGTTGGCTTGTAGGTAGTGATCAACCTCTCGGCCTCGGCTTTAGAAACCTCCGGATCGCTCTTGCAATCGCCTTCGACTAGCTTGATCTTGGCCCCCCCTAGTGATTTGATGCCGCCTGCCTCGTTCACCTCCTCCGCCGCCATCCTTATGGCTTTAACTATTGGAAGGCCATGCCTGGCCATTCCGCCAGTCATGGGTTGGACCACGCCTATCACGACTTCTTTGACAGCTGGTGTCGTAGGTGTGACGGTTGGCGTCGTGGGCGTGACTGGCGGTGGTGTCGGCTTGGGCAGGGTTGTATAGTATCCCCCGACGGCCAATAGGGCAATTATTATAACGACAACTATCGCTATGCCTTGGGCCTTTGTTATAGCGGATCGATTCAAAAACTCATTCGGAAACATTGTATTTTCCCAAATAATGTACCCTCAATCGATTTATAAGCCTTTCCTTAAGCAATCGATTCGTCAATTTTAACGGTTGAGGGTCGGGTCAGGTGTTTCAGTTAACGCGCTGGCCTAAGCCGGTTTCCCATGAACATGGTCATTCCTTTATAAAAAGGATTGCCCATATAAGACTGGGCCAAGCAGGCTATAATGTTAAATTCTGGGAAGAAATAAAATCATGGGGACTGATTTGAAGATAATTGATGTTAGGCCCCTATGCCTCGTAGCCACTTTGAAACTCCCCCAAAGGATCGCGGGGCATACGTTCACCTCGAAACAAGCCACTTTGGTGGAAATCCAAACCGATGCGGGATTGGTGGGGGTTGGCGAATGCCTTACGAGGTTCGCCCCAGAGGCCATCAGGGCCATCATAGGGAGCCTAAAGTCGACTCTGATCGGCTCCGATCCGACGGATATCGAAGCGCTTTGGATCAAGATGTACTCCTTAATGAGGGATCGGGGTCATTCCAAGGGCTTCATGGTAGAAGCCATTAGCGGCATTGATGTGGCCCTATGGGATATTCTCGGGAAGGAGTTGAAGGTGCCGGTTTATAAGCTCCTAGGAGGCCGCCTCAGGGATAAGATAGAGAGCTATGCAACGGCGATCATGCTCGGCGGGGAGGAGGAGATGCGGGAACAAGCGCTCAAATTCTTGGAAGAGGGCTTCAAGGCCATGAAGCTTAAGATAGGGCAGGGATTGATGGAGGATATGAAGAGCGTCAGGATCGTGAAGGATACTGTGGGCGACGATGTAAAGCTCATGGTGGATGCGAATTGCGCCTACAGCGTCCCAACGGCCATAAAGCTCGGGAGGTTCTTGGAGAGGGAAGAGATTTACTGGTTTGAGGAACCGATCCCGCCCGAAAACTTAGAGGGCTACGTTGAGATCTCTAGGGCGCTCGACATCCCGGTGGCGGCCGGGGAATCGGAGTTCACCAGATACGGCTTCAGGGACCTAATAACGAAAAGGGCCGTGGACATAATCCAGCCGGACGTCTGCAGGGCCGGCGGCTTTTCGGAAGTGAAAAGGATAGTTGCCATGGCCAGCGCTTACGATTTGGCATATGCGCCGCATACGGGCGTTTCCTCAGCCGTTTGCTTGGCGGCCACCCTCCACCTCGCCGCATCCGCGCCGGAGTTCTTGATCTTCGAATACGAACGCCTGCCGAATCCGCTGAGGGAGGAGCTTTTGAAGGAGCCCGTGGATAAGTTCGAGAATGGGTATCTCGAAATCCCAAAGGGCTCGGGCTTGGGCGTGGAGTTGGAGGAGAGGGCCATTCGAAAATATTCCATTGGATGAAATCTTTATCAAAGATCCCACAAAGGTTTTTGCGTGATCCACATGGGGTCCCCGATGGGTATCGAGGGATATGAGCCCCTCCTCTCAATCTCCTCCTTCCAAACGGTCAGGAGGGGGCTTTTCTTCGGCCTAAATTCGGTGAATCGGATCGGGCAGGAGGCAAGGGAGCTGGCCGGCGAGGGCGCTAAACTGCTCTTGGTGACCGATAAGGGGGTCCGGGGCGCCGGCGCCGTCGATAGGGTCCTATCGGGCCTGAAGGGCTTCGAAGTGGACGTATTCGACGAGGTGGAGGCGGAGCCCAGCATAGAATGCGCCGAGAGGGCGGCCGCGATCGCTAGGGAGGGCGGGTATAAGGCCGTAGTGGGCGTAGGCGGAGGGAGCAGCCTCGATATGGCGAAGATCGC
>JAWCOP010000106.1:0-3930 GCA_038847005.1 Bathyarchaeia archaeon
GGGACATCGGGGAACGGCTCCCCGACCTCGACCTTGACGCCCACCATGACCTTCGTCTTCCCGAGGCTGACGTGGGCCGAGCCATTGGCCTTCTCTATGATCCCCGCCCTTATATCGAACCCCCTATGGTCCAACAAGCCCCTCCCGTCCAACCTCTTGCCGTTGGCCACCAGATCGATTATCGTCTTCCCCTCTATCTGGGATATCGGCGGTATCTGCGGAGTAGCGGACGTTTCCGATCACCTCCCCGCGCCGGTGCCCTCTTCCCTCCCTACCTCCAGGTATTGCCTCCTGAGGGCCTCCTTCTGCATCTGATATATCTTCTTGCAATTCTCCACGGCCAGCTCCAGCCCGGCCGCGAACTCATCGTGCGTGAAGGACCCATCCATTTGGAGCAGGGTGACGGAGTTGTAGGTGGGCATGTAGGCTACGGGCATATCGGCCTCGCCGAGCTTATCCTCTATGTCCGATAGGTCCAAAGCCAATTGGCCGGCTATCTTGCCCACAGCGCAAGCCGCCACGAGGTCCCTCATCGGGATCCCCGCATCGGCCAAGGCCAGCGAGGCGCCGTTTATCCCGGCGCATCGGGATCCCCCATCGGATTGGAGGACCTCTATGAATATATCGATGCTCGTCCGGGGGTAATGTTCGGAAAGGATCGCGGGCTCCAAGGCCTCCCTTATGACCTTCGATATCTCTATCTCCCTCCTAGATGGGGCGGGCGATTTCCTCTCCTCGACCGAGAACGGGGCCATGTGGTACCTGCACTTTATGGTGGCCCTATCGGGGAGGGCTATGTGCTTCGGGTGGGCCTCCCTCGGGCCGTAAACGGCGACGAGGATCTTGTTCTTCCCATGCTCTACGTAGGCGGAGCCATCGGCCTTATCCAAGACCCCGACCTCCATCCTTATCGGCCTGAGCTCGTTCCATCGCCTCCCGTCAACCCTTATCCCGTTGCGCAATAGATCCTCGGGCGAGAGTTGGGACGTTGGCATCGGCATCATCCCCCCAGTTCCTTCCTCACCATCTCCTTGATCTCATCCGTGAGCCCTTGGGTATGAGCCTCCCTCTCTATCTTATATATCGCCTCCACGACCGCCCTCTCCGCCCTATCGTCCCTCCCGGATATCAGCACCACGCCGTTCTGGCCGACGATTATCCGGCAACCCGTTTCCCTCTTCAGCATCGTTATCATGGAGCCCTTCCTCCCTATTAAGCGGGGGATCTTCATGGGCGATATCCTAACCACCCGGTTCCCGAAGGCCTTCCCCAAGCCGGGCCCCTTGGCCGTGAGGAGGGGGTCCCTGGTCCTATCGAAGGCTATAACCTTGGCCATCACCAGATCCCCCGTGGAGAAGATGGTCGAGAGGTCCGTCTTGGAGGCTTGGCCCTTGGTATAGGTTTCGGACATCGGCAATAGGGCCGGGTAGGGGGCGAGGATATCGACCTCCCAGCCGGTCAACCCGGCCTCGACTATGCGGCCTATCACCAAATCCCCCGGCCTCGGGAAATAACAACCCTTCAGGGGGACCACCGATACCCTATCCCCCTCCAAGTCCACGAGCCCCACCTTGAGGGCGTATATCCTATCGCCCTCCCTCAGGACGTTGTCCCCTGGCCTCAGGTCCCCCTCGGCCAAGAGGTCCCCGGGGACCACGATCTCCCTCCTACCGATTAAGAGAGGCGCCATCCTTAAGCCCCCCGCTCATTTGATCACCTTCGCCTGTACCCCGCCCTGGGTAAGGCTCCCCAGCCTCTCCAGCATGGGGCCGTATAAACCCGCCGGCACCTCAACGAGCCCGACCCAAGATCCATCCGCCTGCCACTCCTCCCTCACTATGTTCCCATAGCCCTTAACGGCGCCGTAGGCCTTCGGCGCATCGGCCGGCGGGAGCTTGATCGCAACCCTGAGGGTCTCCATCCTTATGGGCATGATGGTCCTCAATTTCTCTATGATCTCCTTGGCCTGCTCCTCCGCGTCCTTGAACGGGTGGATCGCCGCCTTGATCTGATCCAAGGCCTGCTCTATCCTGAGCGGGGGATGGGGCGCCGAGGTCCTGGGATCCATGCAGTTCTTGGATATGAACGCGATTATCTGCCTCCTCTTCTCCTCAACCAACCGCCTCCTTTGCTCCGTGGTTATCTGGAGCTCCCCCTCCTCCAATATCCTCCTCGAGATCTCGAGGACGTCCATCGTCCCGAAGTACTTGCTCAGCTTCTCGGAGGAGGCCTTCGTCCCCTTGCTGGCATCTGTGTATATCTCCTCTATCGCCAAGACCCTCGAAACCGGGACCTGCTTCTTCATTTTATAATCCAGGGCGGGCTCGGGCTTCACGAGGATCTCGAACCTCTCCCCGCCAATTGAGATCCTCGCGGTCGTGAATTTGCCGCTCATTTGCCCGCCGCTCTTTTGTATTTGCTTATGTATTCGCTTATCTCCTCATGGCTCAGCCTATTGAACTTCCGGGTGGTCGAGGGTATGGCGGCCACCCTGATCTTCTGGGCATCCACGTTCCCATCCAAAACCTTGTCTATGCACTTTATGGCCAAGAGTATGGCCTGATCCAGAGCCAGATCCTTCCTATACTCCGCCTCGAGGAGCTCGTTCGCCGCCTCCCCGCCGGAGCCTATGGACCAAGCCTTATAGGCCAGATACGCGCCGCTCGGATCGGTCCAGAAGAGGCGGCTCCCCCTCCTATCCACGCCGCCGAAGAGGATCGATATCCCGAAGGGCCTAACGCCCGCATGCTGGGTGTATAGTTGCTCTATCTCCCCGATCCTCTTCGTGAGGACCTCGACCTCTATCGGCTCGTCGTATAATAGCCTATGGCTTTGCGCATATAGCCTCGCTTGATCTATGAGTATATGGGCATCGCAGCTCAGGCCCGCCACGGCTGCCCCGACGTGCTCGTCTATTTGGAATATCTTCCACATGAACGATGTATCCTGCAGCTTCGAGGTTATCCTCTCCTCCGCCGCCAAGACGACCCCGCTATCGCATGCGATCCCGAGCACGGTCGCCCCCCTCTTTACCGTCTCCGATGCGTATTCGACTTGGAAGAGCCTCCCGTCGGGGGAGAACACGGTTATTGCCCGATCGTACGCTCCCGGCATGGCGAACATGGACATGATTCGCGTGCACCGTCTCGTTGAAACGTTTCGATACCATTCCGCCTAGGTGGGATAAAAAGGTTTTAGGGCCTTCAGCGCGGCGGGGCCGAGGGCCCACGCGGCCCCCGGGACCCCCTACGGCGCGGGCCCTCCCCTTGGACGGCATCCGGCCTATCCGGGCGGATCCCGCCCACTTGGCCGCTCGGGATCTCGGCCCTGAGGGCCCTCAAGGTCCCGGAGGACTTCCTGACGCGCACCGGGATCGATCTCCCGAGGGCGTCCGAGAGGAGGATCAGCGAGGCCCTTATCCTCTCGACCTCTCCCTTGGGGCACCTGATCACGGAATATCTCCCGAGGCTGTATAACAGCTTTGGATTCGCCTCCATCAGGCCCATTTGGCCGAATAGCTCCTTCAGGGATCTCCTAAGGGCATCGAGGATCCCCTCGCCATCCACGGGCTCCTCCGACAACGCCTCTAGGAGGAGGTATCTCCACCTACCCATCCCTCCCCCTTCCCCCAAGGATCCTCAAACCATCGCAAACGATCTCGCCCCGGAGCTTCATCCGATTCGATCGGACCAAGGAGATGGGGATTTCGGAAACCGAGGCCAGCGCCTCTTCGGGGCCCATGCCGAGGAATTTGAGGAGGGAGGCGATCTCCCTCGGGCCCCTCATCGTATCCGGATCCCCGGCGCCGCTCGATGCCACCACCTCCATCCCGTTCTCGAACGCCACCTCCAAGTCCCTCCTGATCTTCCTCAAGGCGCGCCCGATATCCCGAGCCCCCTGGGCCGATATCAGATCGCGGATGTTGACCTC